>CAKPNG010000087.1 GCA_934168325.1 uncultured Bacilli bacterium | reverse complement strand
ACGTTTTCTAGACGTAATTTTTAAAACACAACTTTTCAGTAAAATAAATCTTTACTTCTTACCGAAAGGCTTTTTTATTTATTATAACATCTAACAATATAACTATATAAAAGGTATTTAAAAGGAATAGATATTAATATAGGTAAGAAGGAATAAGTGTTATTGTTTAATTTCGGAGTACTAAATAAAAATATTAGATAGATTAGATTCGAATTTGGAATTATTCACAAAATAAGAGCGTATTAATTACAAATATAATTGATAGGGGATGATTTAATAATATAGGATTAATTAATAAATAATTAAATATTAAATCATTATTACTTAATAAAAATAATTTTCGATCAACATTCAAGAAACAGATTTTATTATGATAATAAGAATGAAAAATTATCTTTAATTTGATATTATAGATTCATATATTAATTGAGGAAGGAAATGAATAAAACATTTGAATATAAAGAAGCAAAAGAATTAATTAATTATTATAAAAATATATTTGAAAGAATAAATAATGGTATTAAATTTTATGATACATGTAACTATAATATTAATGAAAATATTAATTATTTAAGTAATACCTTATATTTCAATTGGATAATAGAAAACACTTTAAAAAATAATTTTAAAAAAATCCTTATTTGCACATGAAGGATGAAAATTCCCTTATTTAGAAGTTTTTGTGGCCATTGCATCCCTATATTTCACTCTTTTTGATGAATTTATAGCTAATTCAATGAACTTAAGTACCTTTGCATATTTGTCTTGCGGACCGTTTAATATAAACCATAATAGGTTCATCCAATCTTGAAGGTTATCTCTATTGTATGATCCGTGTTCTCTCATAAACCTTTTAGCTAAAGCATGTAATTTATTAACTGGCGTTAGCGGATTGTCTTGGTCTTTAACGTACTTTAATTCATTGTACGAATACGCTTCGCTAACGAGATTAAGTTTAGTTATTAATGCGTTATGAGATTTCTCTTTATCGTGAACAATAATAGAGTTTTCTTTAATATGTTTACCATATGCTGAAAGAGTAGATTTATCACTAGGCTTAGATGTGCCAGTCACAATAAATATGGAGTTTTTTAAATCTGTTGCTACTGCGACGCCTAGTTTGTTTGAAGAGATGCCTCTTAGTTTTTTACCATTTATTATAATGTTACGACTTTTGATTTTAGGAAAATACGTTTCATCAAGAAATATTTTCCCTTCAAGAACAACATCTTCTTGAATGTTTTTAAGAACTTCAAATACCTTAAAAAGCCGATAAGTGCCGGTAGAATTTGAATTTCGATTATCATAGGAACTCGTTTTAACAGAGTGAAACTCAAATAAATGTAACAAAAATTCAAACCATTCTGAAATTGGTATTTTATGGCTGTCAAATATTGTATTAATAATAGGTATAAAGCACCTATTACAACTTGCACATTTGTACTTTTGAATTCCATCTTTTCTATGTCCGTTTTTAACAATAAAAGTGGAACCACAATACAGGCATTTATTAATGGTTACACTGTTGATGAATTTTACTTCCTCGTTACTGATGGTTCTATGCTT
Source organism: uncultured Bacilli bacterium (assembly GCA_934168325.1). Lineage (GTDB taxonomy): Bacteria > Bacillota_I > Bacilli_A > RFN20 > CAG-826 > Onthovivens. Next base: position 86 of record CAKPNG010000087.1, on the reverse strand, counting down.
AGCTTCGTACTGCACTAGTCAACGTTTTGTAGACAATTTTTAGAATTGCCCTTATTTTCTTTGCTTTTAATATCATTTTGTTTCTT
>CAKPNG010000086.1 GCA_934168325.1 uncultured Bacilli bacterium | reverse complement strand
CAACATCACTATTATTATATTTACGGACTTAAGAATTAGAAAAGGGCTTTTTCGGATTTAACTTTTTTATTTAACTCAATTTTTTAATGACAAAATTAACTTAAAATATAATTTTTAATTTAAAAATGTTATATTTTAATATATATATAAAAAGGAATTATTTATGAATAAACATATTGTTAATGCTTTAAAAGATTATAAGTTTACATTTGATAAAAATAATGGCTATGGTTTTATTAATGATTATGAAGTTAATGTATTTAATAACGTAATGGCAGTAGGTCCAGTATTTATATTCTCTACATTTTTATCTCAAACAAAAAAGAATGATTTTATTATAAAAATAAATGATAGAAAAATACCTTTAGTTCAAGCTCAAGCTTTTGATTTTGGTGTAATGGTTACAATTGGCTCTATGACTGCTAAATCATTTGAGAAAAAATGTAAGGAAGTATTACCAATTATATTAGAGATATTAGAATCTATAGATGCTCCTAAAAAAGATATATGTCCTCAATCTGGTGAAAAACTTGATGAATTAGATTCTAAAATTGTAACTTTACCTGGAACTAAAATTAAAATAAGATTATCAAATAAAGCAGTTGCAGTTGTTAATAATAATATTGATAAAAGTAATGAAGATTATGAAATTGCACCTAATAATTATTTAAAAGGTTTTGCTGGTATTTTTATTGGTGTTTTAGTAGGAGTAGTTTTAACTGTTATTTTTGCATTATTAGGTTATATAACTGTTTTAGCTCCGTTAGTTTCGATATTTCTTGGCATTTTTCTATATAAGAAATTTGGTGGAAAGCAAAATTATGCAATGATTATAATGAGTTTTATTACTACTTTAGTTATTCTTTTATCTACATTAATTATTATGTATGTTGTTGTTGCAGATAAAGGATTAGCAGAAGCTGGATTAAGTTATAGAGGATTAAATGCATTTTTCTATTGTATTCAAAATATACCAGAATTTAAAAAGCTATTTTATATAGATTTAGCATTAAATAGTTTTGTTATTCTTTTAGCAGAAGGATTATCGTTCTATCAATTAAACAAAATGATTAAAAGACCTAAAAATTTAGAATAATATATTTATAAAAAGGGAAAATAACATTCACCAATTAGGGGAAAATAAATTTATAATATTAAAAAGAATATAACATTTTAATTATTTTTCAGTTTTTATAACATCATCATTAAATTAATGGTGATGTTAATATATAAAAAGGGTAAATTTATGTTTAAAAAAGAAATTAATGGAACTTCATTAAAAACTAATCTAATTCGTGATCACTTTTTTGAAAATAGTCGAACACTGAATATTATTGATGATTATAATATTGTAGATATTAAAGATGATGCAATTGAATTTTACACTGAATCTTTTAAGGATACTGGTGTAAGAGATATTAATATTTATTTTCAAGTAAAAAGCGTTAAACCTCAAAGGATAGAAGAAATTAATGATTTAGCGAGTAAAATTAATGATCTTCAAAATCACAATAATATGCCAATAAATGTAAATAAATTATTAGCATTTTGTGTGTTATTAAAAAAAGGCTCAATTTAAAAAGTAAAGTCCGTTGAAGGAAAAACCAAGCAAAATAAAGTTCTTTTTGTTTAAAATCATTATTTTTTTAACAAAATTTAATAGGAATTTTGTTTTTACATAGTAAAATACCTGTCTTTAGAAAATAAAACTAATTTGTAGTACTTTTAAATGAAATTTGTGAGTTTAAAAATTCATTAATTTCTTTTTCGCTGAATTTTGCGTTATCAATAAAAGGAGAAAATTTTGTTTTAATTATATTTAAAAATTTTCTTGGTTTTAATTGATTAATATATAGATTATTATCAATTTTAAATACATTAAATGACTTTATAAACTCTAAT
>CAKPNG010000085.1 GCA_934168325.1 uncultured Bacilli bacterium | reverse complement strand
GTCCTCTTTTTATTTCTGCAAATTTAATTATAGGGCTCTTTTATTTTTTTATCGACCTACAAATATGAAACGCAAACAAAATTTACATTTAAAATTATAATGTTATTATGATAGTATAATCTACATGAGTTTTTATGACTTTTTTTATTTATTAGGTGAGTTTCCAATTCTTATATTATGCTTAATTCTAATAATATCAGTAGTTTTTGTTAACGGTTGGACTGATGCTCCTAACGCTATTGCTACTTGTATATCTACAAAGTCTATAAGACCAAAATATGCTTTATTAATGGCAGCTATTTGTAACCTTATTGGTGTTATGGCTGCTTTTTTCTTTATGAATGAAGTTAGTACAACTATTTCTAACATTGTTGATTTCTCAAATGTATCTCCGGTCTCTGCCTTGACTGCTTTAAGTGCCTCAATGCTTGGTGTAACTATTTGGGGCGTTTTTTCTTGGTTCTTTGGTATTCCTTCAAGTGAGTCTCATAGTTTAATTGGAGGCTTAACCGGTGCTGGATTAGCTTGTATGACTTTAAGAATGAATGTCACAATACCTTTTGGCCCTACAAGTAGCTGGGCAATGGTATTATATGGATTATTTGGATCAATTCTTTTTGGGTTCTTTGTAGGTTTATTTTTCACAAAATTTATTCAATTTTTATTTAGAAAAGCAAATCGAAATCATACGAGAAAATTTTTTAAATGGTGCCAAATTTGTTCTGGCGGATGTTTAGCTTTTGCTCATGGAGCACAAGATGGTCTTAAATTTGTTGGCATATTTCTTATGGCTATTCAATTTGCTGTAAAGGCACATAATTTGAATGGCTCAAATATAATTGAACATACAGAAACCATGACTGATTTATGGTGGGTTGCTATAATCGTTGCTATAGTGATGGCAATTGGAACTTGTGTTGGTGGTTATCGTATTATTAAAAAAATCGGGCAAGGCTTATCAAAAATGGAGCCTTATCAAGGATTTTGTAGTGATTTGACAAGTGGAGTTGGAATTTTATTAGCAACATATGCTGGTCTTCCAATTTCAACAGGACAAGTTGCAACAAGTTCTATATTAGGAGTTGGGGCTACTAAAGGTATTAGAAAAGTTAAATGGAATGTATTTTTAGAAATGGTAATTACTTGGATATGTTGTTTTCCAAGTACAATATTAATAGGTTATTTATTTACTTTGTTATTTTTAAAAATTCCAGGACTAGGAGGATAATTTTATGAAAAAGAAAAATAATTATTTTTATGATTCTTTTACTAATTTGATAGATTATGCAATTAAAACAATGAGCATTCTTACAAAAGGCTTAGAAGATTTTGAGAATGTTAATTTATTAGAATTAAAAAATAATGTTCATACAGTTGAACATGAAGCTGATATTTTAAAGCATGAATATGAAGAAAAATTAGCTAAAGAATTTATTACTCCTATTGATCGCGAAGATATATTTGTTCTTTATGATAATATAGATGACTTAATTGATTCTATTGATGAAGTTAGTTATAAGTTATATTTAAGAAATTATACTGAATTACCTAAAAATTTAAATATTATGATCGATAAATCATTCGAGGCTATAAAGTCTTTAAAAGAAATTTTTGTAAATTTTAGAGATATTGATAAGAAATCTATTATGGATCCATTAATTAATAAAGTTATTGTTATTGAAGAAGAAATGGATAAAATTTATGAAGAAAATGTTCATGATTTATATGTAGAAAGTAGTGATTACGATAAAAATAGATTCTTTGAAAAAGTTTATAGTTATTTTGAATATATCACTGATAAATGTAGAGATGTTTGTAAAACTATCTTGATAATAATGTATAAAAACTTATAAATAGGTATTAAATTACTGAATTTAGTTTTTTTGTAGGCAAAAATACTTTATTTGCCTTTCTTTTTTATATATAACCTGTCTTTTTAAGATAAGCCTATTTTATTGTGCTAAAACGATAATTTTTAATTAATTTAAGGTCTTTTTC
>CAKPNG010000084.1 GCA_934168325.1 uncultured Bacilli bacterium | reverse complement strand
TTGCAAATATGGTTTTCGGAAGTAATACTTAATTGTATTTAATTTTAGGGAGACCTACAACAAAGGGACACAATCTGTTATTAAAAAACTTTAAATAAACCAATAAATACTAGCAAAATAAATACAAAAAAACATAAGTTTTGATTCAAAAACCCTCTAAAACTCAACTTAAATGTTTAAATTTGATTTCTAATAAATAATTAAAGGAACTGATTTCTCAGTTCCTTTAACGCTTATATTAAGAGAGAAATACATTTATTCAAAAGGTCTAATTACAGCATCTTTAGATACTATAATTGTATAAACATTACCAGTAGAAACACTAACATTACTATTTGTAACTTCTACACCGTTAACTGTAACTTTAGCATTTAATTTTCTAATTTCGCTATTACTTGGGAATGTATAAATAATAAATGTATTTGCTGAAGTATAAATAACATAGTCACTTACAGTCTTTTCAGTATATTCTTTAATAAATTTCTTATATAAAGATGATGCTTTATAATTAGTTTCACTTAATAATAAAACATAAGCACGCTTTGGATCGATTGATTGTTTAACATAATATGATTTAGGTAATGTTGTTAAAAGTTCATCATCACTTACTTTATTTTTAAGTTCTTTATCATAATATAATTCAAGTCCTAAGGTTGATGCTCTTCCATTAACTTTTTCATTTATTTTATTTGTTCTATAAGCACCATCCCATACAAATCCATCATTAAAGATGAGATTAGCTCTACCATTAGTATATCCAGTTGGTGTTGGTTTAGTTTCAAAAGTTTCTTGATTATATAATTCTTCATCAAATCCATATTTAATATCACTATAAATTTTATATACCATTGATTCATTATCACCACTAACACTTTCGCCATATGTATTCATGATAATTTCACTTTTTACGAATTTTTCTTCATCGAAGAATAAAGAATAGATCATACTTTCATGTTCAACTAATATGCCACTACTTTCATTTGATTGAATTTGTCTTATATTGAAATTAAAAACATAAAGATTATCTTTCATTTCTAAATCAATATTAAAATTACCTAAATGACTATTTAAAAGATATAATTCTGGGAATTTTGTAATTAATTCGTTATAATTTTCTACTCTTTGCAAAACGTTAAATAATTTATTTTCTTCTCCGAAAAATTGCCCATCCATGAAAGCATTTAAAGGATTTGTTCCGCCTGCATATTGGCCATAATATTTATCAGTATATTGTGCTGATAATCCATCACCATCTAAAAGATAATAAATATATTTATCTTCTTCTATTTCTACTTTCTTAACATCTTTTTCAGCATCTATCCATGAGGATAATGTTGGATCATACATTTTAGTTATGGAAGAGGATAAGTATTTTCCACTATTTGGATCAGTTGTAGTAGATAAATTAGCTATCATATTTCCATCTGATGTATTCATTTCACCAGTCGTTACTGTTGTATAAGCACCATCGTATTTAATTGTTTTTTCTAAGCTACTTCTAATAACTTTCCAAAGTTTATCTTTATCTTGATTTTCAACATATCCACATACTGAACAAGAATTTAGTCCTTCACTATTTGTAGTATATGTATGTGCAGTATAATCAAAACGAATATTTTCATCACATGAGCAAGAATGATAATGTCCGTTTTCATCATAAGAATATGCTGCTTCTTTTGTATGTGTATGTCCTTGTGTTTTATTGCCCCCACATGATGCCATAGAAAAAACTAAAGGCATAAGAAGCAAAATTGTCTTTGTGTTTAATTTCATAATTCGTTACCTCTAACATAATGTTATCAAAACATATATAGCTTGTAAAATATTATTTTATATTAGAATTTATCGTCAATGCCAGTACTTTTTATAGCAGTAATAAAATTCACTACTAATTTTATTTTCTATTTTGAACTATAATTTTAAAATTAACTTAAAATTAAATTTTTCTCATTTAAGAAAAACCATTATTTTTTTGAAAAACGTTAATATTCTTAAAAGTAACATCAAATTAATAAACATTTTTACAAAAATCGTATAATAATTTAAGTCAATATTATTAAATAATTGCAAAAAT
>CAKPNG010000083.1 GCA_934168325.1 uncultured Bacilli bacterium | reverse complement strand
GCAAATATAATTTTTGGAAGTAATACTTAATTGTATTTAATTTTAGGGAGACCTACAACAAAGGGACACAATCTAATAAAAAGTAAAAGCAAATAAAATATATGGTTTTTGCAAGGTTTTTGAAGCATATAATCATATATGGTTAAATAATGTCACAATTTTTTTATATTTTTACTACATTAAATAGACTTCTTATTACCAAAAAAATTACTAGTAATTTACTAACTTCTTTACTTGTACTATTAAAAAGAGGACTATCGTTTAGAACAATCCTCTTACTTCTTTAATCATTAAGTTAATTATTTAATAGTGATATCTTTACTATTTTTATTAAATGTTATGACTACTTCTTTAGTCCCATTAATAGAGAAATTATCATTAACACAATTATTTTTATTTACTGCTTCTTTATTTAATATATTCATATATCCATAGTAATTATTATCATAAAAAATTATAAATGCTAAATCATTAGAAGCTTCTTTGGTAATAGTAAAAATTTCTTTATGATTCTCTAATTTAGACATATTTAGCATATCTATAACCTTATCTATTTTTTTATCAATAACTACTAACTTTACATCACTTACTTTTAATGTATTTCTTTTAATTTTAAAATAGGTAGCAAATCCACTAATAATTAAAGCAAGGACACTAACATAACTTAAAGTTGATAAAACTGTAAGACCATAATAACCATTTAGGTTAGTAACATTTCCAACAACTCCACTTAGTCCACCAGCTAAAGCATCTTTTAAATCGTATCTATAACTTAAATAAGCAACAGTCATCATAATAGATATTTCAACAATAGATAAGCCCATTAAAATTATACGATCTAAAAATTCTAGTGTACTTCTATTTGTATCACTAGAAACATGTTTTATTAAAGAAATTATTATTTCAATTGTTCTAGAGATAACTCTATAAATAATAAATGCTTTAAGTCCTAAAAGTAATGGAATTGAATTTGAATAATAAAATACGAAATAGGAAACAATACCAATAACAATAATAAATAAAAGATTAACTAAATTAAAATCTCTTATTAAAAAAGTACGATTATAACGATTATATTCTTCGTTATTTAGATCAATTATAATAGCATTCTTACTTATTTTAGATAAAACATAGTCTGGAGTTAATAAGAAAACCAATATTGCACTAATTTTATCAAAGACACTTAACTCAGAATCAAAATAATCTTTCATATCAGCAATTATTTTCTTAAGTAAATTAGAGAAATGATATTTTGATACAAATTTAATAACAAGTAATTTAGAAATACAAACTATTACTGTATAGATTAGAAAAATAACAATAGCTGCAACTAAATATCTATAATCTTGCAGCCTACCAAAGCAAGCATAAACCCCAGCTAGGCCTAATAAAGAAATAATACATTTACCTATGCCTATCAATAAGCCTTTGTTATCCTTCTTTTTAACGTTAAATAATAAAATAGATAATAGTATCAATCCAATAATTAAGATAAGTAATAAAGCCTCAAAAATATAAGAAAAAATTTTCATAATCTAGCCTCCAGCAACATATTAGTATTTTTTTAGTAGTAAGTAAATCAATGTTATATTACAGGAAATATACTGGAAATTTACTAACTTATTCTAAAAACACAATCGTATTTTAAAAAAGTCTTCTAATCTAGACTTATTTTTTAATTTTCTTTTTTGTATGTAAAATAATTTGAACATAAAAATTTAATCAAAATTTAATAATTATAAATCAATTTATAAGAATCTTTTTTAATCTAGTGTATATTAAACATCATTTTCGTCCCTATCTAATATAACAATGCCTATTTCTCTTGCCCTAACAGCTAATTCAGTTCTAGATCTAAACCCTGTTTTATTAAGCATATTTGAAATATGTTTTTTAATAGCGTTTAAAGAAACTTCTAATTTATCAGCTATTTCTTGATTACTATAACCACCAGTTATATAACGAAGAACTATAAGTTCTTTGTCTGTAAATTCATTACTTTTCGCTAAACCAACATTAACTTTTAAAGGTTTATCAGGATAAATAACTTGCCCTTCCATAACCTTATTCATAACGGATAATATGCTATCATTATTAGTTTCTTTATACCAAAACCCTTCAACACCTATTTTTTTAGCTCTTTTAATATATGAGCATTCAGGCATGCTGGTTACTATTATTATTTTAATTTTAGGATACTTCTTTTTAATTTTATTAGCTGCTTCTAATCCGCTAGCGCCATCTGCAGTAACAACATCCATTAATATAAGATCTATAGGTTTAGAAACGCAATATAATTCAGCAAAAGATGCACAGTTAATACAGCCAACTAATTTATAATTATCGGAAGTCTCAATAAAATGCTTAAATAATTGAGCAGGCATTGCCTGATCTTCAACGATTAAGACATTATATCTACCATTTTTCATACAAGAACTCCTCGTATAGTAGTAAATGTATAAAACAGCAATTTGATCATTTGAAGTTTTATACCTAACAGCCCTACTAAAACA
>CAKPNG010000082.1 GCA_934168325.1 uncultured Bacilli bacterium | reverse complement strand
AAATCCACCAGCTGAGCCTGCGTAAGCCAGACAGTTTCGCCTTCAAAACGAACATCAACAGAAATCTTTTCGTCCGCTATCTTAAAAATCACGATTTCACTTTTATTGTCTGTTGGCATTGTTGTACCTCCGAATATTTATAAGAAGAAGGGGAAGGCCTTCCCCACGCTCCCAAGCCAAGTCGCTCCACGAATCGCCCCTGCAAGCAGTGCCGATTCTCTCCGCTTTGTTGGCTTGTCCACTACCCCTTCTGCGGGCTCAGGCGCCGCCCGCAACGCCTGCTAAATCTATTTTATAACTCATATTTGCAATAATCGTTTAATTTTTCATAACAATTCGAAATTATAGATTCAGTAATAATTGATTGCTTAAATCCTATGGTTAAATATCCTGTTTTTGAAAAATTCTTCTTTAGCTTAAGAATTTCGTATCCAACAATTTGACCAGACTTATCATTTACTAAAATAGGTTTCTTTTTGATACCGTCAAAGTCCTCGTATTCTTGTATATTTCCAATTGTAACAGGAGGATGCATCTCTTGATTTACAACAGGAACAATGTAGTCAAGTAAAATATTATCAATATCTTTTTCCTCCACTTTAGAATTTCTTCCGGGAACATATATAATCGAAATGATTAACGGACATTGTAATTCTTTCAATAAAGTATGCTTATTCAAGTATTCAGTTAATGATTCTTCTATTACTTTCTTATAATTTGTTATTTTTGAAGTATCATTGGTTGTATTAGTTGGCAGGCTTGGTATAGAAAGCTTTATAGGACTTTTTACAATATTGTTCATCATTGTTTTTATTGAATTATTTAAGTTTTTTAATACTGAAATATTCTTGCTATTACTATAAATAAAACAATTTCTTATAATATCTTTGTTTATTGAAATTAAATTTCCAAAAACCTCTTGCTTATTTTGTAAATACATTTTTCTTAGGGCTTCATTGGCTTCTTTAGATAAACAAGAATCATAGGAATAATTACTTTCATATAATTCTTCTGTATTATCCAAGTTGTTATTTGAGATACTGTTATCTAAATCTAGATCTTTCAAGAAACTATTAAAAGGTACTATTTTGATAAAAGTTTCGGATTTTTCTTCAATATAACGATATGAGACATATAAATATCTAATTTGTTTATCATCAACAAAAGGTAAGAATTGTGCATCAGATGGATTACTTAAATATTCAGTTTTATGCATTATGTCAATAATATTTTTAGCCCATTTATCTATACCGGGAGATCTTTTATCTCCTGTATATGAAACAATTTCAACAACAATATCTGATTTTATTGTTTTATGCTGGAACATTTTCATTTTTTTGATTATTTCTAATTGAATTCTAGTTCTTTCTGCTTGTTTACAAGTTTTTTTACTTCGAATATTACAATCTAGAGAAAACGTTATGTATTTTGCCTTTCTTTTTTCATATTTTTTAAAATCTTCGATTAATTCATTCATAATAAATCCTATTTATGGAGCTTAAAGCTTTTTATAAAATCAATAAAATATCTGCTTCGTATTATCTGATAATATTTTACTTCGCTTGATATTTCTGCAAGTTTTTCGATTTTTTTATCTTTACTATTTTCTGAAGCTAATAACTTAATTATCTTATTAAACTGCTTAATTTCAAATTCATCAAAGGTAAATTCCAATTCAACAGGAGCAACAGAATATGCTTCAACATATGCTGTTTGTGATATTTTCTTTATAGTCTTAGAAAAATCAGTTTCTGGATGTATATGTGCTTGATAAACAGAAGACGCAAGTAAATCTGCAATTTGTAATTGAATAATTTTTTTTGAATCTTCCATGATTGGTTCTTGGGTAATATTAAAAGTTAACTGTGCACCTGAATTAAAATATGTATCATAAATAATATTAGTATTATTTATAAACGCTTTCCAAAAGCTTTTATCATTTGCAATTTGTTTTGAATTGTCACAATGGACTTCAATAGCTTCTGGACTTCCATATGAGAAAACACCTAATAGATTATATAATGAAGTTAATGTCAAATCTAAAATATATTTATCACGTTTATCTGTAAAATCAATATCAGAAGCAATTTCTGTTTTATGCAGATTGCAAAACTCACAAAAATAAAAAAGAGGCGAAGTTTTTACAATTCCACAAGATTTAACATACTCATTAAGACTTTTATCTCCTTTGTTTTTAATAAAAGTATAAAAATTTGTAAATAATTCTTCCGCAGAATGATTACTATTTACAAACAAACTATACATTGAGATTGCTATATATTTATGAAAATTTATCTGATAAAATAATGTATTTACATCTGAATAAACGGGTTCATATACATATTCAAACATTTTACATGCTAATGCAAATTTTTTATTATGCATAACAAATTTGGCATGGTTTCCAAATTTTTCCCATAATTCTATCAAAAATTTTTGACCTGTTACGCTTTTTGAAAGAGATGCACCTTTCACTTCTAAATCTGTTTTATATTTATACTTTCTTTTTAATGAATAGAAATCTTCTATCATATTAGAATCACAATCTTCAAAACCTAAATAGCAGAATAATGGCAGCTCTTTATCAAGCAGATTATTACCAGAGTTTCCAGCTTCATCAAAATAAATTTTCCTCATATTCTTTTTGTCCTATT
>CAKPNG010000081.1 GCA_934168325.1 uncultured Bacilli bacterium | reverse complement strand
AAATTAATGAATTTTTAAACTCGCAAATTTCATTTAAAAGTACTACAAATTAGTTTTATTTTCTAAAGACAAGTATTATAACACAAATGAGGTCAAATTTCGATATAAATCATGAACTTTTATGAGATTTTTTATCAAAAAAAGTAGGGGTATCATTTCTCTAATAGGGTATCATTTCTCTAGTAGAGAAACGTTTATCTAATAGGCTTTCATTTTTCTAGTAGAACCAAATTTTAAAAATCCGTAGGTTCGAACCAATTTTTTTCTACTAGCAAAATGCCAAATATGAAAAAATGCCCGATTTCTCGGACAAATATGGTTCATTTTGAGACCCTAACTTTGTATCAAAATGTTAGTTACGAGATGGCGGGGGTTGAAAGAATCGAACTCTCATCAACGGTTTTGGAGACCGCTGTTCTACCATTGAACCAAACCCCCATATATTTATAGGCAAAAGATTTGCCTATAAATTATAAACTTTTTAATACCTTATTTACAAGAGCCATATCACATTTTCCAGCATAATTAGCCTTAAAATATTTCATGACTACTGGGATTGAGTGATCTTCTAACCCTAAAATAATAGTTTTTATTTCTTCTTCAGATAGTTCTTTAGGCAAATAACCTTCAATTGTCTTAATTTGATTATCAATTGAGGTTACTTTGTCAGGTCTGTTACCTAAAACATAACTATTTCTTTCTTCTTTAAGTTCTTTTAAAGTTTTTTTAATAATATTTAATAAATCAGTATCAGTCAATTCTTTGCCTTTAGCTTTTGCTTCATAACCTTCTACCATATATTTATTAATGACTATACTATAAACAGCTCTTTTATCAGTGTCTTTATTTTTAAGAGCTAACATATTTTCTTTTTTAATTGTATCTATTAACATAATTATTGAAATCTTCCTTTATTTTTTCCTTTAGAAGCATGAACTAAGACTGTTCCGTTTTGATTTTGGGCAGTTTTATTAGCAAATTCTTCAGCTTCAACTTTTGTATCAAAATATTTGATAATTTTTTTGCCTTCTCTTAAGATAACTTGCCATCTACCATCTACTTTTTTAACAAAATAAACTTTCTTTTTTGGCTTAGTTTCTTCTTTAGTAACTTTCTTTACTTCTTCAGTTTTTAAAGTAACATTCTCCTTTTCTAATTTTTTAGCCATAATAGCTCCCCCTTTTATATATTTTATCATTTTTATAAAAGTTTGATTAAATAATATAGAAAATAATTAGAAATTACTTAAAATTGTTTCTTCATATTCTGTTGGTGGATTATTTGGATTGTAATAACCTTCACTATTTCCAGCACTTACATTACCAAATACTTTACCAAAGCCATTATAATAATTTAAATATTCAGTAAAATCATTATAGTGATTATATGTAAAATATACTCTTCTTTCATCAATTGTGGTTGGGTTAGGCGTACTCCAAGTAGTATCACTACATGAATAATTATTATCAAAAGAATTACCTAATAAAAATCTAAAGATTTGTCTACTTGAACCACCGTAAGAAAAATAAATATTAGATCCAGTATTGGCTCCAAAATCAATTTCACGATAAAATACAGTTTTTTCTTCTTGGCCATATAAATAAGGTTCATATTGATATTTAGTTGCACTTGGTCCGCTATATAATTTAAAATTTAATCTTCCTAATTCACCATAATTTTGTTGAACTAATTTTTTAGCTGACTTACTAGTACCTGGTAGATAATTAATTGGTATTTCATTAAAAGCAAATAAATAAGCAGCAACATCATTAAATGAGGTATAAACACCACCGTAATATATTTTATAATCTTGGTCATTTAAAGTATTAATATTATAAGATATATAATTATTATTTTTATCTATTTCATAAGTAACATTTGAATTTTTTAAATATAAACCAGTTGCTGGCTCTTTTGGATTATTAATTGAAGGTAAACTTCCATCTTCCTCTATATATTCTCCACATAATAAACCATGTTGAGCACGATAATAAGCATCTTCATAACTAGTTGCTATTGTATAATTTTCATAAAATTCAGTTTTATTAACATTTATATAAGGATCTTCATATGTATCTAAATTTATATCAATTACATTTTTAGTAATATTAAACTTAGACTCTATATCAATTGTTTTCTTATCCCATTTTGCATATAAAGTAATATCTTCTGTTACTAAATAATCAAAGTTATATAAATTAATATAAGTAGATTCAATATACCATCCTTTAAATTGATAATCTAAAGTATCAGAAGGAGTTATTTTATCTACTTTTTCATTTTCTTTAACTTTTACAATTTTATCTTCATATCCATCTAAGCAATATTTAAAAGTAACGTTATAATATGTATCAACTTTTTGTTCTTCTTCAATAAATTTTGCATATAGTTCAAAAGAATTATGAACTGGTAATTCAAAATCATATAAATTACTTAAATTCATATCTTTATACCATTTGACATCTATATAATTTTTATGACCATTAAATGGAGGTTTAGTAACTTTATCTCCTTTATTAACTTTATAAATTTTATTAGATAAATTTTGATCTAAATAATTAAAAGTAACATAAAATTCAGTTTGTTCTTTTCTTGAACAACCTGTAATTATGTTAGTTAATAATAAGATAGATGTAAGACATAATATTTTTTTCATAGCTCTTTATAGTATCAAAATATCTTTATATTTTCTATATTAATTTCCAATATGTTTGCGTTTCATATTTGTAGGTCGATAAAAAAATAAAAGAACCCTATAATTAAATTTGCGAAATAAAAAGAGGG
>CAKPNG010000080.1 GCA_934168325.1 uncultured Bacilli bacterium | reverse complement strand
ATGTTTTAATTAAACTACAAATAAATACGATAAGTCGTTATTTTTTAAAAACGGATTTAACAATTTAAATTAACCTAATAGATAAAGATTGTAATGTAATTGCTTATCCTTGGCATGAAGAAAAAACTAGACCTTATCTAAAAGACAATTTAGAAGCTTATGGCTCTATAAGTTATGAATTAGTACCTAATAGCAATAAATTAATATTATATAATGCTACTTTTCCTGCTATTAGATTAATTAAATAATAATATAAGGATGGTATATATAATATGAATAAAATAATTAAATTATTATCAATATCTTTATTTAGTTTATTAATTAGTAGTTGTCAAACTACTAATTGTAATAGTAATAATAAATCTGATTATACTGATACTATTAATGCATCATTTAATAAAGGTAAATTAATATTTAATGGTACTAATTCTTTTAAATTTAATTTAAAAGAAAAAAATTATTTAGTATCTTTAAATGCTTATTTATTAGATAAAGATAATAATAAATTAGGATTAATATCAGATAATACATTAATAGATAAATATTTAAAAGAAGATATGGAAATATATGGAGGATTTATATATAAATTAGAACAATCTAATATAGTATATTTCTCTAATGATGTATCTTATTTAAAATTAATAGATTAATTATAACTAATATAAATTTAGATAAATTCGCCAAATAAGGAAGTAAATTAACGCCAAATGAGGAAGTATTATTGCCTTGTTTGGCGTTTTATGTATAATTAATGTTAGGAGGAATTAGTCATGGAAGAATATAAAAAAAGAATAATTGATGATTTAATTAAAGAAAAATTAGGGTCTAAAGGAGCTATCTTACTTGAAGGTCCTAAATGGTGTGGAAAGACTACATCATGTGAACAAGTAGCAAAAAGTATTTTATATATGGCTAATCCAAGATTTGTTAAACAAAATTTAATGTTAGCAGATTCTGATCCTGAAATTTTATTAAGAGGAGATACTCCTAGATTAATTGATGAATGGCAAATTGCACCTAAATTATGGGATGCTATAAGATTTGAAGTTGATCAAAGAAGAAGTTTTGGACAATTTATTTTAACTGGTTCTTCAGTTCCTATTGATACTAGTGAAATTATTCATACTGGTACTGGTAGATTTACATGGTTAAAAATGCGTCCAATGTCTTTGTTTGAATCTAAAGAATCAAACGGAAGTGTTAGTTTAGAAAATCTTTTTAATAAAAAAGAGAAAATATATGGGGAATCTAATTTAACATTAGAAGATATTGCTTTTTTAATTTGTAGAGGTGGATGGCCAATTGCTACATATTTAAAAGGTAAAAGTGCTTTATCTCAAGCAATTGATTACTATGATGCAGTTATTAATATAGATTTATCTAGAGTTGATAATATTAAAAAAGATCCTGAAAAGATTAAAAGAATTATGGCATCATATGCTGGAAATCAAGGAACTCAAATTAGCTATAATACAATTTTAGAAGATATAAAAATAAATGAAGAAGATAATATAAGTATTAAAACTGTTACTTCGTATATTGATGCATTAAAGAGAATATTTGTTATTGAAGATATGAAAGCATGGAATCCTAATTTAAGAAGTAAAACTCCAATAAGAAGAGCGGATACTAGATATTTTATTGATCCATCTATTGCTAGTAGTTCTTTAGGATTTGGACCTGGTGATTTAATTAATGATTTAAATACTTTTGGTATTATGTTTGAGACATTAGCTATTAGAGATTTAAGAATTTATGCTGAATCTATTGATGGAACTGTATATCACTATAGAGATAAAAATAACTTAGAATGTGATGCAGTAGTTCATTTAAAAAATGGAAATTATGGTTTAGTTGAGATTAAACTTGGCGGAGATAAATTAATTGAAGAAGGAGCTAAAAATCTTTTAAAACTTAAAAGTATTCTCGATACTGATAAAATGAAAGCTCCATCATTCTTATTAGTTTTAACTGCAATTGGTAATATTGCATATACTAGAGAAGATGGTGTTATAATAGTTCCTATAGGATGTTTAAAGAATTAAAATATATGAATATTATAGAAACAGATAGATTAATTATTAGAGAATTTAATAAGAAAGATTACTTAGATTTATATAAATATATAAATCATATAGATGTTAATTGTTTTAAGTGTTTAGAAGTTAATAATATTAAAGAAGCTAAAAAAGAATTAAAGAAAAGAATAAAATTAAATAAAAATAAAGATGATACATATTTAGCTATATGTTTAAAAGAAAGTAATACTTTAATAGGAGAAGTATCTGCTCATTTAGAAACTATAGACTTTACTCAAAAGAATAAAGATACATATAGTATTGCATATTTATTTAATAAAGATCATATGCATAAAGGTTATGCATATGAATCTATTTATGCATTTTTATCTTATTTATTTAAAAAAGATTCTGTTCATCGAGTATTTGCTTATGTTGAAGATTATAATAAACCTTCTATTAACTTATTAAAGAAATTAAATTTTAGAAAAGAAGGAGAATTTAAAGAATTCATATCTTTTATTAATGATCAAAATAATAAGCCAATTTATGAAAATACTTGTGTATATGCTATCTTAAAAAAAGAATTCTTTAAATAACATAAAATATTTAAAAAATAAAAAAATAGTTTAGTTTTGCAATGATTTTTATTTAAAAGTGATACTTTTTTATTTGTTAATTAATCTAAAACTATTTTAAATAGTCTAAATTACATAAAGTTTTTTAATAGTAAATTGTTTTTAAAATAAGCAATATTTAATTAAAGAAAGCATAAAACGTGTAATGATTGTGTCCCTTTGTTGTAGGTCTCCCTAAAATTAAATACAATTAAGTATTACTTCCAAAAATTATATTTGCAAGA
>CAKPNG010000079.1 GCA_934168325.1 uncultured Bacilli bacterium | reverse complement strand
TCCATAAGTTAATAGCACCTTAACACTATATATTATAATATAATAAAAAAATATTTTCAATACTTTTACTTATACTTGTATAAGTAATTTCTCAAAAATATTAATTAATCCTAAATTATATAGTGTTAAATCCTAAAAACGGGAAATGCGAAAATCCAGTTTGAAAACACGCAATAATTAATCCTATACAGTTAATTATGAAAAATACTTTTCTGCCATATTTATTTGCTGAAGCCTTATAAAATGGACATATCCCCATAAAAGCAAATCCAATTGTCGTTCCTAAATTTAGTTTCCTAAACATTGCTGAGTATGTTCCATAATCAGCACCTTGCTTTACAATCTGTCCTAAAGCATTATAAACAACAGATAAATCGGCATCACTGCCCAATATTGCGAAAAATAAAGTGATCGTTTCTGAAAAAGATGACGTCATATTCGTAGCCATTTGATCAAACATATTAAAAATGATCAAGATTAACGAAAGTATTATGCTATATCCAACTATAATCTTTTTTTCAGATAATCGGCGGAATCTAGATAATTGCTTCGCTTCTTTTTGCTTTTTTAAAGCGATTTTATCACTTAAGCTCATATCTCTCCTTTTTATATTTCTATTAAATCATAAAAATGTTAATATAAATTTAACATTATATAGACATAGTGTATAAGTATTATGAACATTAAAGACAACAAAAGAAGCAATGATTAAACTATTAGATTCAAATCTCAAGGTTAGTCAAATAAGTGTAACTAAAATTTGTGAGGAAGCCAATGTCACTAGATCTACTTTTTATGCACATTTTTCAATACCTGAAGATATTATTAAAGAAATTGAAAATGAATTACTGAGTAAATTTGCAAAATTAGTATTTATAGCAAATTGAAAGGGTACAGATATAATAATTAACTTTTTAAAAGAAGTTAAAGCAAATAGTAAACTATATAAAGTTTTTCTTTTAAATTTAGAGAATTCGTCGTTTCAAAACAAAATCATCCAAAAATCTTATTTAGCTTTTGATTATTTAAAAAAACAATACATCAATACTTCTAATCACGAACTTATTATTCATTATATTATAGGTGGTAATATTAATATATTAAGGTATTGGGTAGGAACCAATTTCAAAAAAAGTGAACAAGAAATTGCTGATTTAATAATTAGAGTTAGTAAATCAACTATTGCTACTTTCATTGATCAAAAAAGAAAAATAGTTTTTAATGCTGATTAATTTTTTAAAATATAAATAAATTTAGTTTCCTAAACAATATCAAAATTGTAGCATTAAGTTATTTTAAGAAATTATACTTATCATTATAGAAGAACCAAAAAGCACCATTATTTTAATAAAAACCCTGCAGATACCAAACAAAAATAAAAAAATCACTTCTAATTAACAAGTTAGAAGCGATTTTGATTTAAGCCAAATGTTTAAGAAAATTATGCATTAAGTAAAAATGCTATATAAGCTTTATAAGCTTCATAAACATCAACTTTTGATACTACTTCCATAGGTGCATGCATATTTAATACAGATATACCTGCATCGATAACATTCATATTAAGATTTGCTAAGATATAGGCAATAGTTCCTCCGCCACCTTGATCTACTTTACCAAGTTCAGCAGTTTGATAATTAACATCATTTTCATCCATTATCTTTCTTAATTTCGCAACATATTCTGCACTTGCATCATTACAACCAGATTTACCTCTAGAACCGGTATATTTATTAAATACAATACCTTTACCTAAATAAGCACTATTTTTTAATTCGTTAACACCAACATAAAGTGGATCAACGCCAGCACTTACATCGCTACTTAACATATTACTATTACTTAAGCATCTTCTTAATAATAAATCGTTATATTTTTCTTGAAGATTAATAATTTCAGCAATTACATTCTCAAAGAAACTAGATTGAGCACCAGTAGCACCAATAGAGCCAACTTCTTCTTTATCAACTAATGCACAGCATACAGTTTTAGTTGGAACTTCTTTTAAATCAAGGATAGCTCTTAAAGAAGTATAAGCGCAAACTCTATCATCATGACCATAACCAGCAACCATGCTTCTATCAAGACCTAAGTCACGAGCATTTCCAGCAGGAACTACTTCAATTTCAGCACTTACAAAATCTTCTTCTTCAAAATTATATTTTTCTTTTAATATTTTTAAAATATTTGCTTTAACTGATTCCTTTTCTGCACCTTTTAATGGCATTGAGCCAATTGTAACATCTAAATTTTCACCTTCAATTACTTTACTAGCAGTTTTTTGAAGTTGATCAGCACTTAAGTGAATTAATAAGTCGGTTATACAGAATATAGGATCATTTTCATCTTCGCCAACATTGATATCAACAACAGTACCATCTTTTTTAGCAACTACACCATGTAAAGCAAGTGGAATTGTAACCCATTGATACTTTTTAACACCTCCATAATAATGTGTGTCTAATAAAGCAAAATCGAAAGACTCATATAAAGGATTTTGTTTTAAATCAATTCTAGGTGAATCGATATGTGCACCTAACACGTTAATACCTTGTGATGCTTTTTCTTTACCTATTATAAAAGCAAAAACATTTTTATTTCTATTAATTGCATATACTTTATCGCCTTCTTTTAAAGTTTTAAATTCACTTAAAGCTTTAAATCCTTTTTCTTCTAATAATTTAATAGATTCAGCAACTACTAATCTTTCAGTTTTTCCAAAAGTGATGAAATTTTTATACTCTTCATTAAATTTCATTAATTCATCTAATTTTTCATTATCATATTTTTCCCATGCATTTTTATTATACATATTAATACCTCCTGCGCCATTATATTATAAAATATAAAATAATCCACTAATTTATTTATTTTACTCCTTCCTATTATTATTGGTAAGAGAATGAAAATTTATTGTTTGCGTTTCATATTTGTAGGTCGATAAAAAAATAAAAGAGCCCTATAATTAAATTTGCAGAAATAAAAAGAGGT
>CAKPNG010000078.1 GCA_934168325.1 uncultured Bacilli bacterium | reverse complement strand
GATAACTAAGAATTATCTAACAATAAAATGAAGGAATTTGAAAATGAAATTTTTTAAGGAAAGAAAGAAATCCATTATTGTTTTACTCACTTTTATATTGCTTATAGTAACATCTTTATTTTTTAGTCCTAACGAAAATAAATATAGCTTACTTTTATTTATTTTTTCAATAATAGGGTCTGTTATTTCTGCTTGTTACTCATTTATTCCTATTTATAATCATATCAAATTGTTAGAAAACGAAAATAAAAATAGGCTTTCAGATTCAACATTTACAGATAGATATGAAGATATAAAACATATACTTGGAAAACTTCTTACAAAAGAGCACTCTATAGAAATAAAGGGAAATGAGGAACAATGCGGAAAGAGTTGGCTAGCAAAAAAAATATGTGACTTTATTAATTTTTCTGATGAAGAGGAATATAGAAGCCTAATAAAAAATACTAAAGTTAAAAAGCAAATAAAAAAAGCTTATTATATTGATATGAACGAAAAAAATGAGGCTCAACTCAATGAATTTTTGCAATCACAGATTATAAACCCTAAAGTATTGCTGATTTTTGATCATGTTAAAGACATAGATTTAATATTAACAAAACAACAACTTTATCATTTTCAGCTGATTTATATATTAGATAAAAATACTCATTCAGAAAATTTATACCAACATGTTATCTCCAGATTCAATGAAGAAGATATACCTTTACTGCAGAATAAAATAAAAAAAAATCATTCAAAACTGGATACTATCTCTAGAAAAGAAATAGAAACATTATTTAATCTTACAAATGGAAATATAGGAAAAATATATGCTATACTTAGTCGTGCTGAATATATTAATTGGATAAAAGACATCACAAACAAATTAAATACAGACTACGATATTAAAATTCATGAAATTCAACTAAACTTATATACAGGTGATTATGTAAAATCACTAAATCTTATTTATGAGTTTGAAAACATATACAAAGAAATGTATAACAAAAACAATGATTTATTTTTCAAAATAAAATTAATAGAATCCGATTGTGAGCATTTGTTAAACAATTATGAAAAAGCACTTGCCACTTTACTTCCTTTAAAAAAGAAAGAACTATATTTTGCAAATCATAATTTTAATATAGAATTACATGAAGCACATTATAATAAACATCTTTGGCGATGTAATGAAGCTTTAGTTATATTAAAAAGCATTGAAAAAAAGTCATTTAGTGGTATAGTAGATTCACTTGGTATTTTAACATCAAAATACTTTATAGATGATTTGTATATACCGTTCAGCGAAGAAACAACTCTTGAAGTCTATCGAAAAAACTATATAAAAGCACAAAACAGTAATTTGTATAAAACTGATGATGAAATTCTAAAATTAAATAGACATGAAACGATATACAAATATTATTTTGAAAAGAGTAGTAATGATGAATTAATTGAAATTTCTAGCAGAGTGATTACTTCATATAAAGCTAGAAATAGTAGATTATTAGCAAATGCTTATTTTATTAGGGCTGAAATATATAGGATAACTATGAACTACGAAAAAGCTATATTAGATTATCAAAGATGTGGTTCGGTAACAGATGATAACAATATAAAAATCCAAATCAATGTTATGATGTATTATCTGGACAAAATCAAAAAGATTTCATCAATTAACTTTCCAAAATATTTGTCTAAAGATGAAATAATAATTTTATGTAAGAACAGAAATAAATATGGAGAAATACTTATTTCAAAAATTAATTCTATTGAATTAAATGATCCTGAATGTGATAAGATAATAAATTGTTTTGACACCAGAATAATGACTATTCTATAAATATATTATCATATGTAAAATATGGTATTTTTTTATCTATTAAAGATTTTCTTGATTCGATTATTTTTTTATCATTACTATTATGGTTGATTAAACACAATAATTCTGCTAATTGTATTATTTCTGATTCTTGCCAATTATATCTTGCAATTTGTTGTGTACCTATTCTTATTCCATAATTATTAAATAACCTTTTATTTTTTAAATTTAAACTAATATTATACTTTTTAGAATTAATATAAAAATTATATGCTTCTTCCTTATTTGCCAACAAAAAAATCTGATGTGTATTAGTATATTTATCTCTATTACATTTAGCGACCTTAAATCCGTATTTTTCTAAATGATAAGCTAAAAGATTAGCTAAATCAATTATTTTGTGCTGATATTCAACGCCAAATTTTTCTTGTTCTATTAATGCCAATAACATTCCGGCAATATGATTTGGCTGAACATTCCTTAAATAATTAGGAGAGATATTTTTTTCTAATTTTGACTTGTACTCTATATTATTTGTCATAACGAGACCGCAAGAAGGAGCTGGTAGCGTTTTATGTGCTCCGCCAATTAATACTGTATTATTATAATTTAGAGGATTTTCAACGCATTTACCTGAAATTAAACCTAATGTTTGTGTTGCATCATATATTATTCCTAAGTGGCCTATTTCGATTCTATTTAAATCAGGTGTGTTGATTAAATCAGATTGACAAAATATAATAAATGAATATTTATTATTTCTACACAATCTATTTAGTCGCTCATAGTCAATCTGATAACTTTGATAATCATAAGGTATTGGAGTATATTCAATTTGAAGTGTATCTAAAATAATCGGAATTGAAGGGTGACCTCCTTGTTCAGGTGTAGTTAACAAAACTTTGTCACCACATTTTAATAATGACATAACACATACGGTAAAGCAATTTATTCCAGTAAGTGTATCCGCATTGGTGTACTTGCAACTAAATAAAATTTCGCATTGTTTTTGCAATAACAACTTTAATTTCTCTATATATTCCCCTTCTAAAAATGAATTGCTCCCATCATTATTAACGCACGAATAACGACCTTCAAAATTAGAATTTAATGGTTGCTTAACAAAATTTGAAATATAATTTTCTGCCGCACATAAAGGTATCGTGTTTTTATCACTTGCTTCAAACTCTTCACATAAACTTAGATACTCTTTATAAATTTCATTCATAATTAATCCCTACTTGTTTTTTGTAGATAATTCTTAGTTATC
>CAKPNG010000077.1 GCA_934168325.1 uncultured Bacilli bacterium | reverse complement strand
GCAAATATGGTTTTCGGAAGTAATACTTAATTGTATTTAATTTTAGGGAGACCTACAACAAAGGGACACAATCAAAACAATGTAAAATTTAAAGTTTAATCGATATCAAAATTAGTTAAATTGTTAGAAATAAACACTATTTTGCTTAAAAAGTATGCAGAATCAATATATTTTATTGAAATTTAAAATATATTATATGAGAGTAAATAAGTATAAACTAAAAATGAATTAGGATATGCGACAATTTTATTCGCAAAAAATTAATGATATTAACTACTAATATTTAAACTTAATTACTGTTTATAAATTTATATTATTTTTGTTAAAATAATATTTTTTATTAAGTGACTCATAAAACTCATCTGAAAAAATATGAGATGCGACAACAATACATGTATCTTGTAAGTTTGAAAGTACTTTTTCAATGATAAGTCTATTTTCTTCGTCTAATGAGGCAAAAGGTTCATCTAATAGAATGAAGTTTGGGCTTGAGTACAAAATGCGTGCTAAACATATTCGCCTAGCTTCTCCTAAACTTAAATTTTGCTTTTCAGTATCGATTTTAAAATTGATATCTTTAAAGGAATTATTTAATTTTAATTCATTGAAAATTTTATAAAATTTACTTTCATCAAAAGGTTCATTTAAAACGATATTATTTTTTATAGAATCGTTTAATAGAATAGGTTCTTGCGTCAATAATTTAACTTCATTAAAGTATATTTCATCAGTTAAATCTCGCAGATCTAATTTATTATTAATAATAATTTTCCTTCATAAGAATCAATAATTTTTGAAATAATTTTTAAAAAAGTAGATTTCCCTGACCCAGATTCACCAATAATGCCAATATGATCACCGATTTTAAATTCAAAAGAGAAATTATCAATTATTTTAGAATTTTCATTATAAGAAAATGAAATAATTTTACCTGCAATAATAGTTATTTTAAGTGGTTTATTTTCTTGATGATTGTTAGAATAGTTTAGTAATTTTGTTATCTTTTCTCTAGTAGGTTTTGTGTTATTCATAGATTTAAAAACAAATGAAATAACGAAAAATGGTGAAATTATTGTACTACATATTTGTATAATAGACACAATTTCTCCCCCGTTTATATTTCCATTAATAGCTAGTGCAACAGCAATAGTATATAGTGAAATAAATAGTATTAAAGAAAGAACACCATTTGCTTTTTCTAAAAGTAAATCAAATCTAGTTGTTTTCATTTTTTGAGTACTATACTCTAAATATTCTTTATTGATATGAGCAATAAGAAACTTTTTGTAAGAAAACATTTTAGAAATAATAAAGAAATTTGATATATTATTTATCAGTTTAATGACCAAGCTATTCTTTTGAAACAAAGAAGTATAGTTAGAATTTATTTTCTTTTTACTAAGCAACATAATTAAAATCAAGATAATGATTGTTACAAAAATCGGAATAATGAAATAAAAACTAAGGAATGATAAATATATTAATCCTAAAACAATAGAACAAACAATGCCAAATAGTTGAAAAATGTAAGAATAATAATTTCCAACTAAATTTTCTACTTCGATATTAATGAAACTAGTTATCGAAGAAGGTGTCTCGTTCTTCATAAACTCTGATGTATTTAATTCTAAGTATTTTGCTAAAGAATCGTGAACAATTTCTTCTCGTATTCTCTTTAATAGACTCGATAATAGATAAGAAGAAAGAAAAGAAATTAAATAATAACAAACAATAAAACTAACGCCAATTACAGCTAATAACCATAATGGATAATTATTTATTTGAAGAGCCCTATTCATAAAAAGCATGAATAAAAATCCCTGTACCACATCCATTATCGAAACCAAAAATATAGATAGAAGAGTAGTAAAAAACAGAAATTTATAAGTGCTATTTTGACCTTTATATAAATATTTTAACATACGCATATGCAAAAGCCTCTTATAAATTATGACAGCCAATAGAATTGCTTAGTGCTTTTATAATAAATGCTAAATTCAATCTGAGACAATTTAATTTTAATTCGCGTTATTTCGTATAAATTATAATAACTGCATTTAGTTTTAGATTTTTTAAATATTGCTTGTGAAGAATTATGTAATATTTCCATTTAATTTTCATCTCCTTATGTAGTAAAAATTATTAAAACACCTAATTAATATCTTGAGGTATTGTTTCAAGAATATAGATTAAATGATTGAATTGTTTTGCTCTTTTATAAAATTATATCATATTATAAAGTTTTTTAAGCAAAGTGTTTTATGGGCTAACGTTTTATATTTATAGAAGAAAAACCTTATGTTGAAAAATTAAAAATGATTTATATAATATAAGCAAAAATAAAATAACTCAAAATTTTAGTATTAATAAAATACTTATTTTTTCCGAAAAAACCTTGCAGAATCAATATATTTTATTGAATTTTAATAAATTAAAATTTATCCGACAACGTAATAATCTTAAAAATAAGGGTGTATAAATAAAAAAACATTTTGTACAATAACAAAATGCATAAGTCGATAATGGTGGGGAAAATCGGACTCGAACCGACACGGTATCACTACCAATAGATTTTGAGTCTATCGCGGCTGCCATTACGCCATTTCCCCGTGTGAATATTATTATATATATTCGTTTAACTTAAGTAAAATAAAAATAACCTTAATCAACTAAATTCAGTTACAAATATTAACATTTTCTTTATATAAAAACGAACATATAAAAATATAAGTGATATAATCAATACAGAGGAGGAAATATAATTATGAGAGAATATACTAAATGGATGGAAAGCCAACCAAAATGGTTAAAAATATTATTATGCTGCTGGATTTTTGATATTACTTGGGCTATTTGGAGAATTTGTAAAGCTTTAGAACACAAAAGTGCAGTTGAATTAATATTAGCTATTCTTTGGATTGTTGGTTCTTGTACACTTTTATGGATTTTAGATATAGTTTGGATTTTATTATTTGATTATCCATTCTGGTTTAAATAATAATTAGAATTAATAATTTAGTTTGCTACCTTAGTTGGTAGCTTTTTTATTTATATAGATAATAAATAGATATAAATAAGGAACTTATATATTTTTAATATATAAGCAATCCTTTAATAGATTATAGTTTTTTGCTATAATTGAAACGCTAAAGCCTTTCGGTAAGAAGTAAAGATTTATTTTACTGAAAAGTTGTGTTTTAAAAATTACGTCTAGAAAACGTTAA
>CAKPNG010000076.1 GCA_934168325.1 uncultured Bacilli bacterium | reverse complement strand
TTGCAAATATGGTTTTCGGAAGTAATACTTAATTGTATTTAATTTTAGGGAGACCTACAACAAAGGGACACAATCTGGAGTAACATCGACTTCAAATTTAATTTTTATTCTTTCATTATGATTGATATGTTTAACATCTTCTTCGCCAAAAAATAAAGTAATAGTTTCAATTATATTACTTTTTAAAAATGCACTTTTTATATCGGTAGATTCTATTTTTTCTTTAGATGTAATTTCAACATTTAATCCATATTTATGAGCTACATCTACTATTGATGGAAAATAATTATCAAAATTAAAATTATTATCTTTTTCAATTAAAGAAAAATCTAAATCTTCACTAAATCTATTTAATCCATAAAAAATTCTTAAAGCAGTTCCACCATAAAATGCTGCTTTATCAAAAAATTTAGCCTTATATAAGCCAACTAAGACAATTTCTTGCATTATTTCTTTAATGACATTCTTTTTGTTTTCAATTGTTACTATATTATATTTAGAAACTAGTTCATGTAACTTAGAATCCATTTAAAATCACCTTCCTTAATAATTTTAAATTCGTACTTTTATATAAAGGACATAAGTCTAATAATAATTTTTTATCTAATTTATTAAATTCATCTTCATCTATTCTTAAATCATCAAATAATAAATATCTTAATTCTTTTTTATTTTTACAAGGACTCATTGTATAAAGTTTATCGCATAAAGCTTTACAAGGAGTAGCAATCCAATAACTATAATCACCTTCTTGTATAAACTTTACTCCATAAGGATAAGCAGCAAGAGGAATATCTCTATATGTATATGTTCCAAAATAATTTGTATATGTTTTTGTTTTACCAGTATTACTTGTTACTGATGTATAAGTAACTACTCTTTCTGGTATTAATCCATATAAACTAAGTGCATAATCTAGTGATAAATACGATAATCCAAAAATTGCACCTGCTAGTAAATATCCAGGAACTAAAGTCGAAGTTTCATAAATCCCTTTAGTTAATTTAATGATTTCTTTATCTTCAATCATTCGCATTATTTTATTATCAGGAGATTTATAATCATATAATTTTTCTAGTAACATTTGATATGTAATTATCATATTATCACCTCGTACTTTAATTTTATTAAAGTATGAGGCGAAAATCAAGCATTATAAAATTTATATTTCATATTTCTAATCCTAATAAAAATAATTAAAGTAATTAACAAAACCATTTTTATTTAATTACTACATTTGCTCTAAACACAATTCAAAGAAATAGAATGGTTTTAATATTATATCCTTTTCAAATCCAATATCCTTTGATGAAATAATATATTTATCGCCAGATAATCTTGAATATTTTTTTGAATAATTATCTATAGATTCATGATTATTTATCCTTAAAGATTTAACTTCAATTGGTGATACTTTATTTTTATTAACAACCAAAAAGTCTATTTCATATTTATGCGTACTATTTTCACATACAATATGTTCAATTTACGTTCTAATTTTAAGTATTTTAATCTATAATTGCGTTCTCTTTTCAAATAATCTCTTTTCCCGACCTGTCATCTTGCAGCAAGTTTTTAGTTGGTATTAATATAAAACCTAAATGTAAAATAAAGGCATCATAATAAAAAGGCTTGATTAATGATAGTTTCAAAATTTTGTGTATAATTTATCAATTCTACACTTTCATACGAGTTTAAAATCTCTTGTGAATTAATCTTTTTATATTGTTTAATTACTATATTATTCAAGCTAAAAACACTTCTTTCTATTTTTTTATATTGACACTAGCATTTTTACTAGTTTTTTATCTTTAAAATTACTAATAATTTTATATGCTATATTTTATTGATTATCCAAAAATAATATTCATCACAACATCAATAACAAGATCTTTTTCATCCGCCTTTGATTCGGCAATTAATAGAGTTAGTGCTGCTAGTGTATTATTTGATATGCATGTTTTCCCATCTCTATATAGTAAGCCATAAAAATTCATGAAATATAAAAATATTGAAGCTGCTATTCTTTTATTTCCATCAATAAAAGCATGATCCTTGACTGTAAAATATAATAAATTTGCTGCCTTTAATTCAACACTTGGATAAACATCCTCTCCATCAAATGATTGATAAATATTACCTATAATGGATTTAAAATCATTATTTCTTTCTTGAGCAAATAAATCTCCTCTTTCATTAAATTTTAACTTATTAATAACTTGCATACAATCTTCATAAGTGACAATTCTATCATCCTTCTTACCACTTATTTTAGGTACACATTGGTGATCATAATTATCTAATAGGTCAAGTCCTTTTGAAAAATAATTTATCACATGCAAAACATCCTTAGCACCATCATTTGTAAGATCTTCTATATTTCTTGAAGCAATATCTATTAATTTAACTGTTTTTTCTAAATATTCTAAACGTTGTTTATTAATTGCATAACCTTTTAACATGTAAGACTTTAAAACATTATTTGCCCAACGTCTAAAAGCTATGCCTTTTTTAGAATTTACGCGATAACCTACAGATAATATCATATCCAAGTTATAAAATTTAATATTTCTTTTAACATTTCTACCACTTTCATTTTGAACTACCGAGTATTCCTCGATAGTTGAAATATCTAGTTCCTTAGAATCCAAAATTCTCTTTATATGTAAACTTATATTGTCTATACTAACATCAAAAAGCTGAGCCATTTGCTTTTGATTTAGCCAAACAGTATCATCTTTAACATTAACTTCAAGTTTTACTCCTTGATTTTCAAATAAAACTATTTCATCCTTACCATTAGGCTTTATTTTACTATCAAATTTAGTATTAGACTCAAATAAATCATTAACATCTACATCATATTGAGAAATTAACCTGACAATAGCATCATAACCCATGTCATTAATTCCTAATTCGATTTTATTAATAGTTGTAGCGGATTTATATCCAAGAGACTTAGCAAAAGTTTCCTGACTCATGTTTCTACTTTTTCTAATTCTTTTAACTGTTTCACCGAGTTTCGACATAGTATTACCTCTATCTTTAGATTTTAAATCTAATATACTTATATCATAATATAGATTATAAATCTATATCAATACAATAATAAAAGCTTAATACTTGTTTTCGCATTAGAACTATTTATTCTATCTGTGTAAGAATAACCGATTTTAATACAATTTTCGTACATCCATCAAAAGTGCATACAGTAAAAACCCGTTTTTAGGATTTAACACTATATAATTTAGGATTAATTAATATTTTTGAGAAATTACTTATACAAAGTAT
>CAKPNG010000075.1 GCA_934168325.1 uncultured Bacilli bacterium | reverse complement strand
TAAAATTGAAAATTTGCTCAATTATGAATTTTAATACACTAGATTTTGAGTGAATACGCAAAACTCAGGTATTATAAAAATCTTGTAAAGCTTTTTTCAAATCATCTACATTTTTAATTACTCTGTAATTATCCCAATCTTTTCTAAATAAAGAAAGGTAATTTTTATACAAATATCTAGAATCAATTAATAATACAGAACCACGGTCATTTTCAGATCTTATAAGTCTACCTACAGCTTGCATTACTCTATTCATAGCTGGATTTAAATATGTAAAATTATATCCATTAAGTCCTTTAGATTCATAATAATCTTTTAATAAAGAATTTTCATAATCAAATGAAGGAAGACCAATACCTACAATAGAAACACCAATTAATCGGTCACTGACTAAATCAATTCCCTCGGCAAAAGTACCACCTATTACGGCAAATCCAACTGTAGTTTTTTTAGGATGAGCTTCAAATTTATCTAAAAAGATATTCTTTTCTTCATTAGTCATCTTCTTTGATTGATATATTACATTAATATCTTCTTCAAATTTTAATTCTTTTTTTATTTTATAAAGATATTCGTAAGAAGGTAAAAATACTAGATAATTGCCTACTTTGCTTAAGACAAAAGTTTTAATATTTAAAATTACATCATTCAATGATTTTTCTCTATTTTGATAAACTAAAGACAATTTGTTATTAATAATTAAATTAAGATTATTTTTATCAAAAGGATTATCAATTATTAATTCATTATCAAAATGATCATTAGTAATTAATTTTTCATAATAAGATAATGGAGACAAAGTTGCACTAAATAATGTTGAGCTATTTACTTTATACAATATCGAATTAATGAATTCACTAGCATCTAAGCAAAATATATGAATTTCATAATCATCTTTTAATTTATGCAGATATATTTTAAAATTTTCATCGATTAAATCATACATTTTGCAAAATTTATAAACTTCTAAGAAGAATTCATCAGCTTTTTCAAATGTTAAATTAGGGTGATTGCTTGAATAAATTTTATATAAATCACTCATATCGTTTAAACATTCTATAAATTGATCATCTAATTTTTCTAATTTCAAATAATCAATATCATTTTCTTGATTATCTATAAATTCAATTTTATTAAATAAATTAAAGAAAGTTGTCAGTTTAGATAATGCTTTTTTAATATCTTTATTCTCAATCGTTTTTAATTCTTTTTTTGCTTCTTTAAATTGTAAAAATGAAATCATTGTAGAATACATACTTCTACTTCTATCGACGAGGTTATGTGCTTCATCAATTAGTAAATTTAGATTATATGCTTTATCAGGTATTTCAAAAAATCTTCTTAATCTAGCGATTGGATGAAATACGTAATTATAATCACAAACAATATAATCACAATATAAACTCAAATCTAACGATAATTCAAATGGGCAAATATTATGTTTATAAGCTATTTCTTTAATAAGTTTTTCGTCATATAACGAATATTTAATCAAACTTTCCTTTAAAGCAACTTTAATCTTACTATAATAACCTCTAGCAAAAAAGCATGAATCTGGATTGCATTTCTTTTTATCTGATAAGCACATTTTTTCTTTTGCAAGTAACGTAACAGCTTTAATTGCAATTCCATTATCGATAAAAATTTTTAAAGTATCAGTTGCAAGTTTAAATCCGCTATTTTTTGGAGTTAAATAGAAAAATTTATCGCATTTTATTTTATTAAATGTGCTTAATGAGGCATAAATACTAGACACTGTTTTACCAATTCCTGTTGGTGCTTCAATATATCCAATTTGCTTTTTTGTTAAATTATTTTCGATAAAATCTATCATGTCTTTTTGACCAGTTCTTAGTTTTTCAAAAGGGAATTTAAGAGATTTCAAGCTTTCGTCTCTTTTTTCAGCACTATCTTCGAGTATATTTAAAAATTCTAAATATTGGAAAATATAAGATTCAACCTTTTCTTTTAATTCTTTAACTGTATAATTGAACTTTTTATAGTCTGTTTTTCTATCAATTTGCGAAATATAAGTTAATTGAATATTAATAGCATTATTTTTTTCTTTTAAGCAATATAAATATGCGTAACATTCAGCTTGTCCTAAGTGCCACAAAATATTATTTTCGATAAAATACTTTTTTTCTCCGACATAACTTTTAATTTCATCTATTGTGACTTCATCATTATTTTTTATCAAACCATCGCATCTTCCAGATAATTTAATTGAATAGTTATTTAAATTAATTATTCCCTCAAGATATACTTCAGATTCATAAGAATCATTTTGCTTTCCTTGATAATACTTATGAATTAAAGAACCTTCAACCATTGATGCATTATTAAAATAACGATTATCAATATCGCCACTTCTTAAAACAAAATCAACTAATTCGTGTACAGATAATTCAAAAAATTTATTCAACATGTTCTCCTACTATGAAAAAATGTTGCATTCCATTATAAAAATCTTTAAAAGACATTATATTTTTTCCAGGTTTTTGAAGTTCTAATATTTCAATATAGCCATTTTGTGTTGCAATGCAAAATCCTTGTTTATCATATTTAATAATTGTTCCTGGCTCTGCAATTTTTAAATTATTAAAAGCTAATGCTTTAAATACTTTAAACTTTATATTTTTATAAGAAAAATATGTACCAGGTTCATAGGATAAAGCCCTAATAATATTGTTAATTTTGTTAGAATCATCATAAAAATTAAGTTTTTCTAAAGTGCTATCAATTTTACTAGTAAAAGTAACTTTTGACTCATCTTGTTCTTCACCAACATTTATTTTATTAACTACATCTTCTATTCTTTCATCGAAAACTTCGAAACAAGATATAGCTATTTTTTTCTTTAAACTCGTGTAATTATCATCATCCGAAATTTGAATTTCTTTTTTATAATACATTTTGCCTGCATCCATTTTATCAACCATTTCCATAAGAGTAACCCCAGTTATCTTATCGCCATTTAATAAAGCAAATTGAATTGGTGCAGCTCCTCTATATTGTGGTAATAAAGATCCATGTAAATTGTAGCATCCATATTTTGGAATCATTAATAAATCATGAGGAATTAATTGACCATAGGCCATTGTTAAAATAATATCGGGTCTTAATTCTTTTATAAATTCAAAATCTAATCTGATTTTTTCTTTTTGATAAACAGGAATATTATATTTTTTTGCAATTACTTTAGTAGGAACCTCTAAAATCCTTCCTTTTCTATCTTTTTCTTTATCCATTTGGGCAACAACACCTATAATGTTGTAATTATTTTTAATTAACAATTCTAAAACAGTTGCACTAATGTCTGGCGTACCAAAATATAATATTTTTAGATTCTTTTTTTTGATAAAATTTTCCATAAGAACTCCTCTTCTAGATTAATATAAATAATTATACACAAATATTATTGCATTTACTTATTTAATTTTGGTATAATTCTAAAGTATTACGAGGTGAGAAAGATGGCAAATACCCGTCTTTTGCATTAGTACACTAGAAATATTCCGCTTGTAATTAATAATTGTAATAATTTTAATGCTTATACA
>CAKPNG010000074.1 GCA_934168325.1 uncultured Bacilli bacterium | reverse complement strand
CAACATCACTATTATTATATTTACGGACTTAAGAATTAGAAAAGGGCTTTTTCGGATTTAACTTTTTTATTTAACTTAGTATTATTAAAATACTAAAAATTAAAAATATCTATTTACAAGACCCCCTCTTTATGAGTATAATTATTAAGCGCGACGGACCAGTGGTGTAGCGGCTAACATGTCACTCTGTCACAGTGAAGATCGCGGGTTCGATCCCCGTCTGGTCCGCCAAACTTGTAAATTATTGGCCCGATAGCTCAGCAGGTAGAGCAAAGGACTGAAAATCCTTGTGTCCCCAGTTCGACCCTGGGTTGGGCCACCATCGTAAAAATAGCATTAGTTCGAGTAATCGAACTTTTTTTATTATTTTGTATTAAAAAACAGCATTTACATTTAATTGCAAAGTAAACGTCAAAATTTAACACATGCAGCAAAAGAAAAAAAGATAATCAAGCGTTATAGTAAGTATCCTTGTATCGAATGATTATCTTTTTTATCCGCCATTTTCCGCCAGTGGGAATTAAACTCCTACTTAAATTTATCTTTAATATTTTTGTATAAGTAAAAGATTTACACCAATTATAAAAAATTAAATTTTAATAATATTTATCCGCCAAATTACGCCAGTGGCGGATTCGGCGCGACGCCTATAGAATGTTAAATTTAAATAAATTTTTAACTATTTCATTCCTTTAACACGCTTTTCATATGTTATTGGATTACCAGTAGCATAATCCAAGCGAATTTCTCCTTCTTCACATCTTTCCCTTGTCATACCACTACATTCAAAACTAGGCTTATAATCTGTTCTATAAGATCTAGTAGCCCAAGCATATCCTCTATATGGATCAATCTTTTCATCCATATTAGCTAAAATTTATCATGAAGTTTATTTCTTATTTTTGCATATTTATCATCATTGATTAAATTATGCATTTCATAAGGATCATGTTTAATATCATATAATTCATCTATCGAAAATAAATTTATATTAAGCTTAAACACTCCATCTAAAATAGATCGAATTAATTGAAGTTCAAAATATGAATCATTAGACAATTCAAAACGATGAAATTGCATATAAACATCTCTTTTTTCATGATCGCCATTAAGTTTATATAAACTTTCTCCATCTAAAATTTTTGGTACTTTTAAATCAAAATATTCCATTATTGTAGGTAATAAATCAAGATGGCTAACAGGTGTTGAAACTTCTTTATTTCCGAAATGTCCTCCACTAATTAATAGCGGTACATTAACTATTTCTTGATACATACATGGACCTTTAGCCATTAACCCATGACTTCTCATCATATCTCCATGATCTGATGTATAAATAATCATTGGATTATCTAATTTTTCTTTAATTGCACTTAAAACTTCTCCGATACATTTATCAACAAACACATTACAAGGGATAAAACCTTTTGAAAATCCAATTTTTAAAAATTGCCATGGTATTTTAAAAGATTTCTTCCATAGTTCATGAGTTTCAGGCTTATCTTCCAATGAATCATTCATATTTGGTCGATCTTTTAATTTAAAACCAGTTTTTTTAAGTTCTTTAATATATTTTTTTGGACACTGAGATGGATCATGAGGTTCATCATAGGATATTGTTAAAAAGAAATCTCTATCTTTATTTTCTTCAATAAAATCTAAAGCTCTTTTAGTAACTCTATAAGCATATGTATCTTCTTCTTTCACATCTCCAAAAATCATAGCTCCCATATTGATACGACTTTTTTCCCTTGCTTCTTTAGAAGGCAATTCATCTAGAAAATTTCTCATATCATACCACCATTTTGGATTATAACCCTTAGGTGCATACCCTTTTCCAAAATAGTCTCCACCATCTAAGTGCCACTTACCAATATATGCACACTCAATACCTTTACTTGATATTCTTTCACCAGCATTTTGAATATCATTTCCTAAGCTCATTGAATTACAAATCATGCCATTATTAGAAGGATATCTACCTGTAAAAATAGCGCTTCTTGAAGGTCCACAAAGTGGAGTTACACAATAATCATTTGTAAAACGCGTAGAATTTTGTGCCAGTTCTGCAAGGTTTTTTAACGGATAACCATACTTTTCGTCATTACAATCTAACATAAATTTAGATTGTGTATCTACCATTATGAATACAACTTGTCTTGCCATAATATCCCTATTCAAAATCAGCATCAATTGTTTTAATTGATAATCCTTTTGTTTCTTTTACTTTTAACATAATAAGTACGCAACTTCCTATTACAAAAGGAGCAGAAAGCAAATAACATACATATGCAGTAGGAACTAAAGCAATTGCTAATACTGCTTGTGCAATGATTGCAATAACTGAACCTATTCTAAAAAATGATGTACAACCCATTACAGTTGAACGATATTTTGTAGGGCAAGATTCAGCAACGATTAATCCTATTTGATCAAAAAGACACATATAAGAAGCTAGCGCAAGTCCAAAGCATGTTCCGCTAAAAATACTCACACCTAAACCAGAAAATGAAAAATCATTTGATTTTAACGCTTCTATACCTGCAGCGTAGAAGCAAAATACTGTCATAGATATTGCATTAATTATCGCTAGGGCAATTGTAACTGGTTTTCTTCCAGTTTTATCAGAAAAAAATAGCCCATAGCTAAATTTACTATTGCTTGAACAATAGTAGCAACAATTAAAGCAATTGTAATATATAAAACGGATGCACCATTTTGAATCATGATAGTATTAGCTTTACCATTAATCATATTATTAGCAACAGAAACTAAAAGTAAGGAAATACATAAATATCTAAGTTTTTATTTTTAAAACATAATTTTATACCATTAACTAAACCAAATTTTGAGTTTTTAGCCTCTATACGTTTCTTTTCTCTTTCTTCTAGAGGTATTTCAAGTTCTTTTATTTTTTGTTTAACAAATGGGTCTGACTCTCTTAAAAATAATATTGCAATTAATAAAGTCGCTAAGCCAAAACCAGCAATTAAATACAAAACAATGTTCCAAGATAATCCTTTTCCATCGATAACAAAGAACAATTTAATTACTAAAACTAATACTGAGCCTAAAGTTCCTACTCCCTTTGCTAAACCATAAACAAACGCTCTTTTTTTCTCACTAATTGTTTCGAAAACATAAAGCATTTGAATATCTTGAATAGTAAAGAAAATAATACATGAGTTGCCTATTATATATGTTGCTATCGTCAAAGTCTCAATAGCAGAATTTCCATTAGCCATAGAAAAAATGAAATGCGAAAATCCAGTTTGAAAACACGCAATAATTAATCCTATACAGTTAATTATGAAAAATACTTTTCTGCCATATTTATTTGCTGAAGCCTTATAAAATGGACATATCCCCATAAAAGCAAATCCAATTGTCGTTCCTAAATTTAGTTTCCTAAACATTGCTGAGTATGTTCCATAATCAGCACCTTGCTTTACAATCTGTCCTAAAGCATTATAAACAACAGATAAATCGGCATCACTGCCCAATATTGCGAAAAATAAAGTGATCGTTTCTGAAAAAGATGACGTCATATTCGTAGCCATTTGATCAAACATATTAAAAATGATCAAGATTAACGAAAGTATTATGCTATATCCAACTATAATCTTTTTTTCAGATAATCGGCGGAATCTAGATAATTGCTTCGCTTCTTTTTGCTTTTTTAAAGCGATTTTATCACTTAAGCTCATATCTCTCCTTTTTATATTTCTATTAAATCATAAAACCTGTCTTTAGGCTGAAGCCCAATAATGTAGTGTTAAATTAATCAAAAAACAATTCGGCATTAAGTATATTTTC
>CAKPNG010000073.1 GCA_934168325.1 uncultured Bacilli bacterium | reverse complement strand
TCGACCAGAGCGATATTTTGTTATTTATTGTGTGTCATTTACTAAAAAAATTCATTGTGCTAACTTAAAAAGACGGGACGACAAAAAATTTTTATAAAAAAATTAAATAATCCTTGATTATGTGTCTTGTTTAAATTATAATATCAAAGCATTGACTGATAAACAAATGGGTCCATAGTTAAATGGGATAACGTTAGCTTTGCAAGCTTAAGTTCGGAGTTCGATTCTCCGTGGATCCACCACTCAATGGCAGCGTAGCTCAGCTGGTTAGAGCAATCGGCTCATACCCGGTGCGTCGAGGGTTCGAATCCCCCCGCTGCTACCAAAATTATTAAGTCAATCAATATCGATTTGCGGACCATTAGCGCAATTGGTTAGAGCAAACCGCTCATAACGGTTAGGTTCTGGGTTCAAGTCCTAGATGGTCCACCATTAGGAGAAATACCCAAGCTGGCTGAAGGGGTCGGTCTTGAAAACCGATAGTCGATGCAAGTCGAGCGAGGGTTCGAATCCCTCTTTCTCCGCCATTTAATTATATCGCAAGGTAGAGCAGCCTGGTAGCTCGTCGGGCCCATAACCCGGAGGTCGGTGGTTCAAATCCATCCCTTGCAACCAATCAGTAGTTTATAGTATCAATTTATTTGATACTTTTTTATTTAGTGCTAGAATGATAAACGGGAATGATGTCTCCCTTCTAATAATAGAAAACCGCAATTTAGCTGATGACGTCTACGATTTATTTTGTCGTAGAAATTCAGTTTTTTTATTTTTATGACAGATTGGAGATAGTATGAATATATTTTTAAGTTTATTTATTATTTTTTGTGGAGGAATCCTTGGTGGTTTTATATTTGAAAAAATAAGACTTCCTAAATTAGTATGGTATATAATCCTAGGAATATTAATTGGTCCATCTTTATTAAATATAGTTGATGATACATTATTATCAATTTCTTCATATTTAAGACAAATAGCCTTAGTTATAATTCTTACTAGATCTGGTCTATCACTTGATATAAATAATTTAAAAAAGATTGGAAGACCAGCAATTTTAATGTGTTTTGTACCTGCTTGTTTTGAAATAATAGGAATTTTAATTTTTGCACCAATATTTTTAAAAATATCTTATTTTGAATCGTTATTACTTGGATCAGTGCTTGCTGCTGTTTCGCCAGCAATAGTAGTTCCTAGAATGATAAAATTAATAGAAGAAGGATATGGAAAAAATCATTGTGTTCCTGAACTTATAATGGCAGGATCATCATGTGATGATATATTTGTAATTGTTCTTTTTTATTCATTTAAAAATCTTGTTTCTACATCAACAATTGATGCTTGGAGTATTTCTCAAATACCCATTTCGATTGTGGGAGGTATAATTTTAGGTATAATTACAGGATTTTTAATGGTTATTTTAATTAAATATTTAAAACTTAATAAAATAATTAATGTAATTTTTATGCTAGGTTTATCATTTGGAATGATTACTTTAGAGAATGTGCTAAAGCCATATTTTAGTGTATCATCTTTATTAGCTATTATTGTGATGGCTATAATTATTAATATATTTAAAAAAGAAGAATCTAAAGAAA
The DNA here is from genome assembly GCA_934168325.1 of uncultured Bacilli bacterium. Classification (GTDB taxonomy): domain Bacteria; phylum Bacillota_I; class Bacilli_A; order RFN20; family CAG-826; genus Onthovivens. Next base: position 2,532 of record CAKPNG010000073.1, on the reverse strand, counting down.
TTCAAAGGACTTATAATAGTTTATGGCAATGTTTTGAGATAATTCTTTTTACTTTAGTGGGTATTGCAATTAATGTACATTATGCTTTCTCTAAAGAAGGTTTAATAATTGTTGGGCTAGTTTTTATTGCTCTAATATTTAGAAGTGTTGGTGTTTTAATTTGCTTAATCGCTACTAAATTTACTTGGAAAGAGAAAATATTTATTATAATTTCATATTTACCTAAAGCTACTGTTCAAGCTTCTATTGGTGCAATTGCTTTAACTGAAGGATTAGCTTGTGGAACATTAGTCTTGACATCAGCTGTTGTATCTATTTTAATAACTGCTCCACTTGGTGCTATATTGATTGATAATTTTTATAAAAAGTTACTTATTAAAGATGATAATAATTTTAATGAATTAATTAGTTAGAACTTTTACGTTATTATAAAAATAGTGATTAATTTTATTACAAATTTTAATAATAATTTACTTTTCTATGTTTGATATGGTGTTATAATAAATAAGAAAGGTTAGAAAAGTAAGAATATGAAAGATGTAGAAGATAATCGCTTTATTGTAAGTGTTAAAGTGGGTCCAAAAGGTCAAATTACGATTCCTAAAGAAGCTAGAAATATGTTTGATATTAAAGAAGGTGATACTTTAATGGTATTAGGTGATAAAGAAAAAGGCTTAGCTTTAGTTAAAGCAGACATTTTTTATTCTTTGATGGGTAATAAATAATATGGAAACAATGCTTAAGATAAATAATGTTAATAAAAAATACCCTAAATTTTCATTAAATGATATTTCTTTTGAGGTTTTACCTGGTGAAATAATGGGCTTTATTGGTAGAAATGGTGCTGGCAAGACAACTACTTTAAAATGTATTATGAATTTAGTTCATTATGAAAGTGGTAATGTTTATGTTTTTGATAAAGATATGAAAAATAATGAACTTGAATGTAAACAAAGAATTGGTTTTGCTTTAAGTGAATTAAATTATTATCCAAATAAAACTATTAAACAGTTAATGAGAGTTACTAAAAGATTTTATAAAGAATTTGATCAAGATAAATTTAATAAATTATGTGCATTATTTAATCTTGATATTAATAAAAAATTAGAAGAGTTAAGTAGTGGTATGAAAGTTAAATATTCTTTAGCGATTGCTTTATCTCATCATGCTGATTTATTGATATTGGATGAGCCTACATCTGGTCTTGATCCTGTTTCTAGAGATGAAATATTAGATATTTTTAGGAATATTGTTAAGAATAAAGATAGAGCTATTTTATTTTCTACCCATATTACTAGTGATTTAGATAAATGCGCTAATACAATTACTTATATACATAATGGTTCCATTATTTATACTGGTAATAAAAAAGATTTTATTGATTCTTATTTATTTGTTAATGATAAAACTAATAATAAGGATTTAATCAATAATTATATATCTTATAAAGAGTTTAATGATCATATTGAAGGTCTTATTTCTATTAGAGATAAAGATAAATTTATTGATAATAATATTGAATTAAAAGAACCTGATTTAGAAGAAGTTATGGTCTTTTTAGAAAGGAGTAAAACTAATAATGAAAGCATTGATTTATAAAGAATTTAAGTTAGCAATGCATCCTATTTGCTATGTGTTTATATTTTTATTTCCATTTTTAATATTAATTCCTTCTTATCCTTTAGCGATTGGATTTATATATGTCTTAACTTGTTATCCTATTTTATTTTTAGGTGCTAATAAAGGACAACAAAGTAATGATTTATTATATTCTGTTTTATTACCGATTCGTAAAAAAGATGTGGTTTTAGTAAGGATTTTCACTGTTTTATTTATGCAAATTGTATTTATGGTGATGATGAGTTTATTATTTCCTCTTACCCTTTATATAAATAAAATAATTTTAGAAGCTAATGAAATAGCTAAAGCTTCTGGGGAGATTGTCGAAGATGTAATAATTCCAGGACTTGGTTTAAATAGTTTTGTATTAATTTTAGCCATTGCTATTATTGGCTTTGCTATAAGTGATTTAATATTCTTCCCAATATATTATAGAAAGGGTAAATCAATTGTTATGTCGACATTATTTACTATCATTGGATTTATTATTTTTATTGGTGTATTTACAATTGCTTTGCCTTATATTCCAGGGTTAGAATTTACAAATAATCTACATTTATTAATTCAATTTATAATACTATTAGTTGCAATTTTAATTTCTGCTTTTTTACATTTATTAACTTATAAAATATCTTATAAAGAACTTGAAAAAGTAGATTTCTAGTAGTTTTAAAAGTCTTATTTTTTATAATAAACCCTTAGAAATCAGCTATTTTATTAGAAATTGCTATTTTACAATTGTATTAAAACTTATTTAGATATTTTTATTATTAGATGACGTAATAAACAAAGTGAAGTTATATAGTTAAACACTATTATGAAATTTTAAAAAAATTGCTCAATTTAAAAAGTAAAGTCCGTTGAAGGAAAAACCAAGCAAAATAAAGTTCTTTTTGTTTAAAATCATTATTT
>CAKPNG010000072.1 GCA_934168325.1 uncultured Bacilli bacterium | reverse complement strand
CTTGCAAATATAATTTTTGGAAGTAATACTTAATTGTATTTAATTTTAGGGAGACCTACAACAAAGGGACACAATCTCAATTCATTGAGCGTTTCATTTTTTCATTGATATGCTAAAAAACGTCAAGCCTCTAACATGAAATCGGAGGTAAAAAATATGACCAAAACATGTATAGTTCTTTATATTTATGATTTATTAAGGAAGAATGGAAAATTTAAATTAGATGATATTGAAACTAAATTTAATTGTTCAAAAAGGACAGCTGCTCGATATATGGCAGAATTGAAAAAATATTTCAAAACATTTGATGTTCCATATAAAGTTGAATATGTAATTAAAGATCGAACATTTAAACTAAAAAATATTAAATAAACCTATATTATATAAATAGATATAGTAATTAATAAATCTAATTACTCATTCATAATCAAAATAAAAAGATACCTCACTTAAGAAGTATCTAAATTATTAATTTATATAATTATATTAAATAATTATTTAGTTTTTAGTTAAAGTAGCTGTATAAGTTTTATAATTACTTGTTGTAGTTAATTCAACTTTATAAGTTCCATCACTATTTTTAATTAATACAAATTCATTATCACTAATTGAAAAATAGAATGCATTATTATAAAAACTAACATCAGTTGCTCTATATTTAAAATATTCTGGATTATCAATAACTACATCAATAGTATAACTTTCACCATATTTATCTTTTTGAGTACCTATAGTAATTTTAATAGATTTACCATCATAAATGCCACTAGTAGTAGTTTCATCTTTTTTAAGAGCTAAAGTTCCTTCATAAGTTCCAAATAAACTAGTTTTTGAATTATAAGATTCTAATGTAGCAAGATCAAATGGTAAAACATCCTTATTATAACTAATTTTATATGTAATAAATTGAGTTTCATTACAAATAGATTTAATTTCACTAATATGATTATTTTCATCTAAAGTAAGTTCTACAGTATCCATTGTAATACTATAACTTGCATCATCTAAATCCATAATAGGATCAAAATAGAAAGTAAATTTATCAGGTTTTAAATTATCTATTTCAGTAAATACATAATTTTTATTTTCTTCGTTATAAATAAAACTTTCGACTGGTACTACTCTTTTTGGTAAGAAAGAAGATAAACTATCATAAGTTTTACCATCAAGACTATAAGCATCTTCTTCATAATAATATTTATTATTTTCGTTAATAATTTCATGTGCTTTACCATCTTTTAAAACAAAGCCACTAAAATCTTGAGTTTTATTAGGATCAACATAATAAACAGCATCATTACCATAATATGCATTAATTAAACCATATTTTGTTCCAGCTACATCTGCTTCTCTACTTACACTAAATCCATTAGTAAACATATAAGTAAATGCTTCTTTTAATGTATCATGATAAGATTCATGTTTTAATGGTGAAATTATATCAGCATAATTATCAATAGTTTGATCATTATTAAGTTCCATATTAACTTCATAGTGAATTGTATCGGTAGTTGTGCTAACTTCTTTTGTTTTAATATAAATTGTAGAAATATTATCATCAACAATCCTTAATTCAAAAGTATCAAAAATACTAACATTTAAAATAGGAAGTTTACTAACTATATTTCTAGCAAATGAATTACGATTTGTATTCTTTTCTGTATCTAAAGAGAAATCTAAATAATAAGTTGTTTCATCTTTTTTAGAAAAGAAAGATAAATCACATTCTTCATCTAAGAAAGGATTAGATACAAAAGACCAACCCATATTATCCCCATCAGATGTAGTTGCTTTTTGTAATTCTAATTTATTTTCACTATTTATAACATATTCACAAGCAAAATTATCTTCTGATTTAAAATAATTAACTGCTCCTTCTTCACTACTTGTTTTAACATCATAATGATATGATTCAGTTGTAAATCTAGTATTAAAAGTAGATTTTGTTTCTTTGTCATTATAAAACTCACTAATAGTACCACTAACTCTAAATGAATTAGCTAAATCTTCATATAATTTATTAATAGTTCTTGTATTTGCCTTTTTTTCTTCATTATTACAACTAAATAAGCTTGAACTAATTAAACCTAATACTAATAAATAAGATATCTTTTTCATAAATTCTCCTCGCTCACAATCTAGATATTATACATGAAATATTTATTTATAAAATAACAATTTGCTTAAAATTTTATTCATTAATAAATTAAATTTATAACTCTATAACGATGATTAATAATATTAAATTATTGTTTTATTCTTTACAGTAATTAAAAAATATTATTAAATAAGTTTATGGCTTATCGTAAATTAAAAAACATTAAAGGAAAAATATTGGATGAAGCACTAGAAATCGGCGCAAACGAAGGTGTTTATAACATTACTGCGAGAAAAATCGCTAAAAATTGTGATATTTCTACACATACTATTTATAATCATTTTCTATCTATGCGAGATTTAATAGATTCTATAGCTTTTAATTACGACCGTAAATATATGGAAGATATTAAAAAAGTCATATTAAAAGGCTACAGCAAGCAAAAAATCTTTTATCATTTTTTAGATATATTTATTAAAGAAAAAAGTAATACTTTATATTATATTTCGTATGTTCATTGTTATGGTTTTAATCCTACAACTAAAAGTGATCGTACTAGTGAATTTGTTATTTATGCTCGATACATTTTTAATGATGATCTAGATGACAATACAATAATGTTTTTATGGGATTTTATAACTCGTATTTTATTTTATTATGCTGAAAAAATAATTAAAGGTTTTATACCTTATGATGAGCATTATAAAAGTATGATGTTTAATGCTATCACTCAAGGTATTAATAACTTTATTAAAAACGCTATTAAATAATATTCATTTTATTTTAAAAATCATAATAAAAAGTGCAGTTTTGCAAGGTTTCTTACAAAATACTGCACTTTTTTAGTTTTAAATTTTTATATAGAGATTAGAATCTATATTTTTTGAAAGCTTTTAATCCTTCAAAGACAGCAGCTTCACCAAGTTCATCTTCAATTCTTAATAATTGATTATATTTACACATTCTATCAGTTCTTGAAGCACTACCTGTTTTAATTTGTGAAGCATTAACTGCAACTGCTAAATCAGCAATTGTTGTATCTTCAGTTTCACCTGATCTATGGCTAACCATTGTAGTATAACCATTGATTTGAGCCATTCTAATAGCATCTAAAGTTTCTGTTAAAGTACCGATTTGGTTAACTTTAATTAAGATTGAGTTAGCAATACCTTTTTTGATACCTTCTGCTAAGATTGATGGGTTAGTAACAAATAAATCATCACCAACTAATTGAATCTTATTGCCTAATTCTTCAGTAAGTTTCTTCCAACCATCCCAATCTCTTTCTCCTAAGCCATCTTCAATTGTGATAATAGGATATTTAGCAACCATTTCATCATACCAAGCGATCATTTCATCACTTGTTTTAACACCTTGGCCACTCTTCTTTAAGTTATATTTCTTTGTTTCTGGATCATAGAATTCACTAGCAGCAACATCCATACCTAAGAAAATTTGTTTTCCTGGGACATAACCAGCAGCTTTAATAGCTTCAACGATTAATTCTAATGGTTCAGTATTTCCTTCTTTACAACTTGGAGCAAAACCACCTTCATCACCAACTGCAGTGTTATAACCTTTTTTCTTTAAAACATCTTTTAAATGATGGAATGTTTCAACACCAGCTCTTAAAGCTTCGTGGAATGTATCAAATCCTGCAGGAATAATAAAGAATTCTTGGAAATCAACTGTAGAATCAGCATGAGCACCACCATTAACAACGTTCATCATTGGAACTGGTAATACTTTAGCATTAACACCACCTAAATATTTGTATAAAGGCATACCATAAGCTTCAGCAGCTGCTCTAGCACAAGCTAAAGAAACACCAAGCATAGCATTAGCACCTAAATTCTTTTTGAATGGAGTGCCATCTAATTTTAATAATTCTTGATCGATAGCGACTTGATCATCAGCATACATACCAACGATAGCAGGAGCTATAACTTCATTAACGTTTTTAACTGCTTGTAAAACGCCTTTTCCTAAAAATCTTTTTTTGTCTCCATCTCTTAACTCAAGAGCTTCTCTTTCACCAGTTGATGCACCACTAGGTACAATTGCTCTACCCATTGCGCCACAATCTAATGTAACTTCAACTTCAACTGTTGGATTACCACGAGAGTCTAAGACTTCACGAGCATAAATATCAATAATTTCTGTCATAAAATATCTCCTTTTGACAAAAAGATTATATCACTTATAAATATGAAAATATAGCAATTTAATATAGTAGTTTGCGTTTCATATTTGTAGGTCGATAAAAAAATAAAAGAGCCCTATAATTAAATTTGCAGAAATAAAAAGAGG
>CAKPNG010000071.1 GCA_934168325.1 uncultured Bacilli bacterium | reverse complement strand
CAACTAGAAATGGTTGGTGCTTATTTTTTGTTATTCTAACAAGATTATCACCAATAAAGGATAATATACAGTTATATGTTTTAAATATAATTTCCAGATGTTTAAATAGGAGAAAAATAATATGACAAAGGAAGAAACTTTTGCAGTATTACTGGGAAGAACACATTTTGATCAGTTTACAAAAACTCGTATATACCATATTTTAAAAAGCGGCATTGATTGGTATAGTTTTCTGAATATATGCATTATAAACAAAACGCTGTGTTTAGTTTACAGAAGTTTGCAAATTCTCGAATTATTGCCCCTGTTACCGACAATTATTAAAAACAACATGGAATATCACTATAAATGCAACTGTAAACAAAATAATTATTTTTTAAAGGCATCGGAGCCTATTATTTCTTACTTTGAGCAAAAAAGAATTATGGCTACACCAGTAAAGGGACTGCGATTTTTAAAAACCATTTATTCAGCAGATTGCGGAGTCCGTATTTTAAGTGATATTGATTTTATCGCATCAGATAAAGATAAATCAAAGATACATTCTTTTATGACAGAATCTGGGTTTAACACATATTTGATTAATAACACAGACTCTTTATGTTCAATAAATTCAACAGTAAAAAGTTACTTCTATATAAAAATCGAAAAGAACGAATTTCAGGATAAATTAAGATTTGATTTCGATTTTTCTTTTGCAGATGATTTAATAAATCAAATTAGAGAAAACCAAAACCCATTATACGAATTTTTGTTTTTATGTCAGAATTATTTTTTAGATGTACATTCAAAATCCAACGCATCTGCAAATAAAAAATATAATAATATAAAACTTATAGACTTACATGAATACTATCTTAAATATCTAAAAAAAATAAGTTTTAAAGAAATCAATGAGTTATCTGCGCATATGCAACTAAAAAAAGAACTTGAATACACAATAGTATGTTTGAAAGAGTTATATACCGATATAACTTTTTAAGCGCACATTAAAAGCAGTATAATGTTTATGAGTAATATTTATTGTATTTAATTACAAATTTAACGAATATATTCTTGCTCTAATGAAATCTGCATTGGCATCCTAATTAAAACAAATCTTAAATTTATAACAGTAGATGATATATCTCTATTTCAACAAAAGATACAGCCATCTGTTTAGCTATAAAAGGTATAAATTCAATTGCTAAATTTAATATAATTATTTTAAATTAGTTAATGAGTCCAAAAATGAACGATATTTAATTACAGTATAATCAAAATCAAGCCATTCATATGAACGCCTTATTTGTAATAGATTATGATATTCCTCAGTCATAATTGAAAGAGGTAATTCAAAATATAAATATACTTGAATTTTTTTTAGTATATCTCGAATTATGCGCAATGTATTTTTCGAGATATGGTGAGATACCGCATATTCATAATATGCATTAGCCATATGAGCATAAAGCTTACCTGCTAAATAGCCATCTTGTTGATTTAAATAAAGACTTTTACGGATGTATTTTCTTGCTCGTTTATACTTTTTTTTAATTAACCAAGCAATAGCTAATGAATAATAGATTTTACCTTTACTTTTTAAATCATTAAAGGCATTGCTCAATGTTAAAGCTTCTTTTTGAATAGATATAACTTTGTCAGGATTAAAATAACAATTAGTTTCACAAAGGTTGGTTAATATATATACTTTTTGCAGTGAAGTTGCTAATGTGTTCTTATTATAAATTAAATCACTATACAACTCGTCAGCCTTGTCCATCTTCAAATTAAATCGATATCCGTGTGCAATATGTCGAACTACTTGGAACGAATGATTTTCTTTTCCGACTAAATTTTGTAATTTTTTTTGGTATTCCGTTAATCCATTTAGACCTTTCTTAAACAATCCGTAAGAAATATAACAGTCACCTAAAAATATTTTTGTTTGACCGTAATACCATTCATTTACTTCTGAATCAGAAAGTTGAGAATTAATCTTTATAACTGTACTTTTTAAATTTTGCGCTCCGTCACAAAGTCCGCAAAGATATCCTTTCATAAGTTGTAAAGATTTTATATGTTTTCCAAAACAACATAAATCCTCATTGATTTTGTTCAACCATTTAAGTCGACTGCTACTATTAGCTCGTTCCTCACTTACAGCTCTAACAAAATTAAAAAGGTATTTAAAGTTGTTATTTGTGTTAAAGTCAATAATTTCAAAACAACTGAAAGGTATGTTGGCTTCTTTAATTACAAAGAAAATGTCAAGTAATGCCTCATTGTATTCTTGGGATAAAGTAATATCAAATTTAATAAATAGTGTGAGAACATGCTTAAAAAGCATATTGATTTGAATATCACTGTAATTTTTCAAACCAAATAAATGAATGTAATTCAGGTAACTTTTTAACACTCTTTCCCTATAGGGCGGCGTTGCTACAGTTGAGATATTATCACTTATAATATCGTGTATCTTATAAAAATATTTGTCATTCTCCAGATTCCTTATCAGCGTACGATTACAAATAGTTTCGTATTCTAATACATCAATTTGCAAATTTAAATCTTTTATCAAATATTCAAAAATTGACTTGTCAAATATTTGGACAATTGACAATATCATTATGGATTTTTGTTCCTGTTCACTTAAATGGACCAAAAATTGATGAATAATATCATCTTTTTCTTTGAAATAAATTTGATTTTTAGAGATTTTTTTCTCGCTCATTTTAGCGACTGTTTTAATAGCCAAATCTAAATAAATGGGGATACAATCAGTAGTCGTAATAATGTTTTCTACAAGTTCAGGGTATTCTTTATATTGCTTAAGTAATTCATCCCTAACCTCATTTTTTGGTAATTCAACAATCTCTTTGCAAATACTGTATTTTTCTAAATTTCTCGGTAAATTTATTTTCTCACGGCTTGTAATTATAAAAAAACCATAGTGTATATTTTGGATTATAGAAATCAACCAACTTGATGCATCATTTATGTTTTGTGAATAATTTTTAAATGCATCAACGACCATAATTAATGACTTATTAAGGAAAACTCTTTGTATGTCTTTTCCCAATAAAAACGGAAGGCTTTTAAGCAAATCGTATGTTTGCATATTGTTTATATTATCCAGTATCTTATTTACTTGATAGCTATTATAAATTTTTTTAAGTTTATCATAGGCTTTAAAAAGCAGTTCAATAATTGATGCTATGGACAACCCTGTAAACCAACTTAAGGAAACATCTAAAGTAGTCTTTAAAAACTCTACAATGTTACTTTTGGTAAAGGTTAGAAATTCGTCATTTAATTGACTTACATTCAGATTATTCCACAAAATAAGCATTGCGTAGTCAAATAAAGGATAAGAGTATTTTTTAGGCAAAGCTTTCCTGAATTTTATGAGTATGTCAAGCAAATCATCACGATGTGTTATTTCTAAAGTAATATATATTGGATTTGCCATACTATTAATATTTTCTTTTAATATTCGACTTTTACCTATTCCGCCTATTCCGTAAAGACATAATATTTTAAAATATGTGCTGTCTTTTGAACATTCTTTATATGCATTTCTGATTAATGAACAAATTTCTTTTCTATCAATGAAATTAATTTTATCAATATCTTTATTATAATCTATCAAGGCACTCTAACCCTTTCTATAAACTATATTTTCAGGAGGAATATTATGATAATTTCTTTTTCAGGTCCAGATGGCGCAGGAAAAACAACACAAATAAAAAAATTACTGTCATACTTTAGTAAAAAAGGATTAAGTGTTGGCGCAGTACAGGATATTAATTCCAATATCCGCTATACTATAGGTGATGATTTAACATCTTATTACGATTACTTGAAACAATTTGATGTTATACACACCCGATTTAGATTGCACTCAAAGGAAAATGTTGAAATAATGGATCTTGTACAATTTATTTCAACAGGAAACAAATGGCTTACATCCTATTCCGCTTATACATCATTTTATGACTCTGAGCAATGGTATAAATTTGTAACTAAGCCATTACTGGATGACAATAAAATTTTGATTTTTGACAAATATTTTTTTGATGATGTTGCATTTAAAACAGCTTATGGTTGTGAATATTCATGGCTTAAAGCATTACATAAATATAGTCAAATTCCGGATATAGCATTATATTTAAAAGTTAACCGTGAAACTATATTAAAACACAATGAATCAAGGAAAGATCTTAAAAACATACTTTATCAAAAAGAAGAAAACACAAAAAACTTATTAAATTCTTTTGAACAACTTACGAAGGATTATCCTCTTCATGCTATTGAAGCAAACGGTACACCAGAGGATGTCCATAAAAACATTATGATTTACTTAAAATCACTGCCTCAATTTAATAAATTATTCAATTGATCCTTAGTAAAGAAAGTACAAGAATAAACAGACTTGCTTTATAGAATATAACTGTATATTATC
>CAKPNG010000070.1 GCA_934168325.1 uncultured Bacilli bacterium | reverse complement strand
CAAATATGTAGGATGTGTGTCTTTGCTTTAGAAGGTAGAGGAATTGAAAATGATAACAGTTGATAAAGGAACTGAATTTGAAAGTAATGTATGTCAAATATTGTATACCACAAATCCTTATTCCATTTCTCATTATGATGGGGGACCAGATCGCGGAAGGGATATATTATTACAATATAAAATCGGGACAATGATTTATGATGTTATTGTCGAATGTAAATGTTATGCTCAGTCTGTAAATAAAGAAAATATAATGTCAAGTCTAGACTGGGCAAAAATCCACCGACCTGCATTATTATATTTATGGATTAAACCTTACTTAACGCCTTCCACTAAAGATTATATTAATTTATTTTGCAAAGAATATGGCATTTCAGTTTTATTTGAAGAAGAATTAAATATAGAAAAATATAATGAAGAATTAGAAAAAGAAAAATCAGATATTTTAGTTAATTTAAAGGAACGTATTATAGATTCGTTAAAAAATTCAAACCATACGAATTTAGTAGAATTAGAATACGATAATCAAATTGTATATACAGATCACTATCTTGCGGATCGTGAATGGGAAAGAAATATTTTAATGGGGAACGACTATTTAGCTTATTATATTCAAGGAGTTTCTGCATGTGGAAAGACACAATTATTAAAAAATATAGCTTATGTATATAACCAAAATGGAGAAAATATTTTTTGGCATACTATTTATGATGAAGAAAGTGAACGGCAAATCAGTTCCTTTTTCTTTTCTTTATCTCACTTTTTTGAAATACATTACAATGATTGCAATCTAAAAAATTATTTACAGAACCATGGTTTTTATTTATCAAATGAATTAATAAGCATATTAATGTATTTGTTAAAGCTTTTTCGTCCGATTATTATAATAGATAATGTTCATAAATGTTCTTTCGAGAATATGATTTTAAAAAATACATTTGAAACTATTATAACGGCTAAAACAAATAGAATTTATTTTATTGGTTGGTTTAATATTTTTCCTAAAACAGTTAACATTAAAAACAATCTAAGAATATTGGTACTAGAGGGCTTAGAAGAGAAGGATCTTGATTCAATAATTATTCATCATATTGGGATATCAAGGAAAGATATTGCGGCTTTAATCAAAAATCAGTATAATGGTCTGCCTGGTTATGCCATATTGGTAGATAGTCAAACAAACCAAAACAATCTTGAATCAAATGATACATACTTGCATGGCTTTATAGATTATTTAAGCCCATGTGAGAAAAGGGTATTGTTTATTTTGACTTATGCATCATTGCCAATTGAAAAAAAATACTTTTCTAAATTGAATTTACTTGAAAACTTATCACAGTTAGTGGAAAAAAGATTAGTTGAGAATAGAGGGAATAGTTACCATGTTCACGACAAATATAAACCATTTTTTAAAAGTTATACTTTGAATAATGAAGATTTTCAAGAAATTACAAATGATCTTACAATAATATCTGAAACCGAGATTGATATTGTATTGGACATTATTAGCATATACAATGAGCATAAGCTACTACAAAATGCATACTGTTTTTTGGAAAAATCATTTCCTAGACTTTTACATCATCAGCTGATTAAGAAAACATTAAAACTTGTTCAACAAATGGAAGAAATTTCGACTGACAATGAGTATTTAATAGAATTATGTAAAATGAAAATAATTTTATTAGAGCGGCTATCGCAATATGATTTATGCGTTCAATATCTGACAATAATAGAAAAGGATATTGATTTTTGTTCTTTACAATGGGAAAGCATATATTATGTTCAATTAAGGTGCTTCTATTTTTGTGATTTATATGACAAATTATTACTCTCATTTTATGATAACAGAAAATATATTTTTGAACAGATGAAAGAAGAACTTCGAATACAAATTCTGCTTCTTATAGGAAGAGTTTACTATATTAGAGGAGATTTGGAAACTTCTCTCACGATATATTTGCTTAGTTATCAATTTGCGATTTCTAATAATAATACTTCTTTAGCAGTAAAAACAATACATAGAATTGCGATGATAGAATGTTGCAAAGGATTATATCCAGAAAGTAAAAACACTTTTTTAAAAATAGCGGAATTGGAAACACTAATAACCCCAAAGCGAAAATCGTTTGCATATTATCGTATTGCTAAATGTTGCTTTGCATTGGATGAGTTAGATGAGAGTATAGACTATTTACAAAAAAGTATTTCGATTAAAGAGTCTTATAACGATAAACGAGGAATTATGTATGCGTATAAATTAATGGCTAACGTATATTTTAAAAGACATGAATTTGTGGATGCGATATTTTATATAGAACAGGCACAGAATATTGCAAAAGAACTTGGATTAGCTAAAGAAGTAGTAGCTGTCAATTTGACTTTAGTTAAAAATATAATGAAATATGAGATAAATTATAAAGAAATCAATATCGAAGAATTATTATATGATTGTTTATGTATTGCATCAAATGAAAAGTTGCTTTTTCGAATTGATACCATTGTTCGCCTATCAGAAGGAACCTATACTGATTTACATAATGAATCAAAAAAGCAGTATGAATTGACTAAACAATTCTTAGAACGTAGTGTATTAGAACAATGTGATATATACAGCAAATATTTATCTAAGCACATAAAAAATTTATTTGAGCGGTTACATAATAATAATAAAGCTATTACATCTACCTTGCTAATAGAAGCAGGCATCATAACTTCGGAGCTAAAAAATTTGAGAATAAATGTAGATGATTTATAATAATTTCTGAACTAATCCATTAGGATATTTAGGAATATTTTCGAACTGCTTATCCTTTATAATAGCAGTTAACATTCTTAATGCTTGATTATGTGAACAAATTATAATATTATTTTTTAAAAGCATTTTTTCTATAGAATGTGAGAAAGAGGTAATTCTAAATTTGAATTCATCAAAACTTTCTCCCATAGGAGGTGTCATATATTCTTTAAAATGCCCATTAAAAAAGTAATCTGGATATTCTTTAAATAATTCGCATCGTTTTTTACCTTCCAGAATCCCCATATTTCTTTCAATAATACGCGAATCTGTAGAAGAAGAGATTTGAAGCCCGGATTGCGTTTGTAGTATTTTTCCTGTTAAGACACATCGATTTAATGGTGAAGAGATCAGTATATATGATTCCAACTGACTTTCTTTGCTTAAAATGGAGTAGTTAACAGAGTACTCTAGTAGCGGGCAATCCGTTTGTCCGCTAACAATATTTTTTTCATTAAATAACGTCTTACAATGTCTAAGAACATATAATTTCTTTTTCATGTTAAATTTTTAAGTTGAACACAGGTGTTAGCTTGTCAACAATAACTCCTTTTTTATATTCGTTGCACCATTTATAGGCAGAATCGCCTCTATAATAAAAAGGCATATCAATAATATTATTGGTCAACATCTTTGATTTGTTGGTATATGTCACTATATAATTATTAACAGACCCATTACATTTTTCGGAACTGATAACAGAAGATAATGCATATCCCCCGCCATGAGGAGCACAAAACAATATTTTATTAGGGGATATTTCAACTGGTTCATTTATATTAGTTATAGGTAAATCTTCTTCTGGCGATAACATAATTGGGCACATAAAAGGAAGATTATCTGCATATGCTCCTAGGAGGATTGTTCCCATATCCATAAAGCCTTCATGCGTACGATGAAATAAGATTTGTGCTTCAGGAAACAATTCTTTTAAAATTAGTTCACGGTAATACATAGACTTTTTTTCAAAATACAAATATTTATTATAATATAAAGAGGCGTCATCATTTTTTAAAAAATGAAAAGGTGTGCCTAAGATATCAATGCTGCAAACCCTTGCCATTAAATCGTCATTTTTTTCGCTATATAAGGACTTTTTTGCAAAAGAGAAAGAACCATGTATTAAGAAGTAATATGTATTTTTCTTTGCGTTATAATAAAGTCCAAAGAAATGATTACGCTTATTAAAATCATTTGGATTAATATCATCATATGAATTTATAATCTCTAAATATTTTTTTTGGATTTGTTCAATATCGTAATCCTGATTTGGGACTTCTGCAAAAATAATACCACAACAATTTGGTCGAAAATCAATTGGTATAAATGGTATAGTCTGCCCTATATTGATAATACATCCATACGGGAACCCTGCATTCCAGCGTAGAGCGTTTCTTGTATAAGTGAAATCAGGCAATGCAATGAAAAAATTGTTTGAAATATCTAAGTCCAATTTTTCCATACAGATATTTAAACGCGTAAGCCCTATAATCCCATGTTCTTTTGCTATATTAGCAGTAGCATCTTTAGTACTTAAGTCTATAAAATGTTTTATAGATTCATTATAATATTTAATATTTTGTTTCATAGTTTATCCCTCTTTTCTATTAGCAATTAGTAACTTAAATTTTAATTTTCGGTACATGTTATA
>CAKPNG010000069.1 GCA_934168325.1 uncultured Bacilli bacterium | reverse complement strand
TAAAATTGAAAATTTGCTCAATTATGAATTTTAATACACTAGATTTTGAGTGAATACGCAAAACTCAGGTATTATAATTTAAACAAGACACATAATCAAGGATTATTTAATTTTTTTATAAAAATTTTTTGTCGTTCTTTTTATACTATAATTTTTACAAATATAAAACATATTTATATTACCTTTGCTTTTTAAAAAACTAAATTATTTTTTTCTACTTTATAGATTCTATTAAAAATATTTTTTATATTAAAACCTGATATAATTTTCAAAAACCCTTCAAAACTCAACTATTTAAAAAGAAAAGCAGTAAATAACCACTGCTTCTTTTTTTGGAGAAATATATAAAGTCTTATATAAAGTTAACTTTACAATTCATAGTATACTATATAAAGTTAACCTATGTCAACTATTAAGTTAACCAAAGTTAATTTTTATTACAATTACAGTTTTTCTTATATTTTTTATTATAAGCTTTAACTAAATTCTTGCCCTTATTAGCACATTCTCCACAATCTGATGTAGGAAGTCCTTTAATTCTACGATAGATATAATATCCAATAATACTACAAACAATAATACAAGCTAGAACAATTATTAAAATATCGATCCAATTCATAATTATCATTTAAGAGCTTTCATATCTCTATATTTATTATAACAAACAATACCAACAATAGTTCCAGCAATAACTACTGCCCAAATAAATACGGTCCACCAGTAATCACCTATTGTATAAATCATTGTAGAGACTAAATAAGAAACAACTACCCAGAATAATAAAGTCCATTTTAATGTACCTTTCTTTAATTCAGCTTTAGCAGTTGCTACAGCAGCAAAGCAAGGAATAGTTAACATGTTAAACGCAATAAATGCAATTGCACCAGCTACTGAAATACCAGTATTTTGAATCATTAACGCAACAGCAGAAATTCCACCATCAGCTTCTACATCAATTGCAGCTCCTTGGAAGAATGCTGCTAATACACCTAAAGTAGCAACAACATTTTCTTTAGCAATAAGACCAGTAATAGCTGCAACAGCAAATACCCATCCGCCTGCTTTTAATTGTGATCCAAATCCAAGAGGTGTAAATAAAGGTTGAATTAATTGACCAATATTAGCAAGAATTGAATTTTCAGTTTGAGTTAATCTTCCAGTAATTTCACCACCTTCATATACATATTTAATAAGTGGTGTATATTGCCATGTAAAGCTAGATAAGAACCAAATTAATATTGTAGATAATAAGATAATAGTAAATGCTTTTTTAACAAAGTGTTTACATTTATCCCATAAGTGAATCATTAATGCTTTAAATTGAGGTAAATGATATGCAGGAAGTTCCATAATAAATGGTGGTACTTCTCCTCTCATTGTTGTATTTCTCATAAATAAAACACTACAAATTGCAACTATCATTCCTAATAAATACATTCCTAAAGTAATAAGTTCAGGATTACTAATTTTAAAGGCACTAGCTGCTAATCCACCAGCAACAGCAGTTAAAATAGGAAGTTTAGCACCACAACTAAAGAAAGGAATAACTCTTATAGTTGCAACTCTTTCTTGTTCACTAGCTAATGTTCTAGTATTAATTGTAGCAGGAACACTACATCCAAAGCCCATTATCATAGGAATAAATGCCCTTCCTGATAAACCAAATTTTCTAAATATTCTATCCAAAATAAAGGCAACACGAGCCATATATCCTGTATCTTCCATTATTGAGAAGAATAAGAATAACCATAAAATTTGAGGTAAGAAACCAAAAACAGCAAATAATCCACCTAAAACGCCATCACAGACAAAGCTTGTTAATGGAGCACTTACGCCCCCAGTAACCATTGCATCATCTATCAAACTTTGAATCCATCCAGTGATAGAATTTAATAAGTTAGCACTAAAGACACCAACTGAATTAATTCCACCTTCTGTCCAGAAAAGTCCTTCAAATGGTGTACCCTCAAAATTAGTTGAGAACTTAACACCCATTGCGCCTAAATAGAATAAATCTTCAGAGAATACAAAATGAAAAATAACAAATAATATTAAGATAAAAATTGGAATACCAGCCCATTTATTAGTTAAAACACGGTCAATTTTATCTGATAATGTTAATTTTTTCTTACCAGTATTAACTTTTTCTGCATGAATTACTACTGGAGCAAAATATTTTGTAATATATTTATAACGATCATCAGCTATAATAGCTTCAAAATCATCACCAAATGTATCATTTTTAAATTGTCCTTTATATTCATCAACCATTTTAACTAAATCAGGATGATTTTTAGTTTCGATTTCATCATTTTCTACTAATTTAATAGCATGGAATAATGGATTATCGACTCCTTTTCCTCTAAAAGCAATTTCGCAGTCCTTTATTAAATGAATTAAATTACTATCATTTAATACAGTACTTCCTTTTCTAGGAGTATGGCTAGTTTCAATAGCTCTAGTCATTAATTCATCAAGATTTTTCTCTTTTAATGCACTAATGCTAACAACAGGAACGCCTAATCTTTTCTCCAATTCATTGGCATTTATTTTATCACCGTTCTTTTCAACGATATCCATCATATTTAAAGCAACAATGACAGGAACATCCATCTCAAGAATTTGTGTAGTTAAATATAGATTTCTTTCTAAGTTAGTTGCATCAACAATATTAATTACACAATCAGGTTTTTCATCAAGAATAAAGTTTCTTGAAACTACTTCTTCTGGTGTATAAGGAGATAATGAATAAATTCCAGGTAAATCGACTATATCAACCTTTTCTTTTCCTTTTTTATAAGTACCTTCTCTTTTATCAACTGTAACACCAGGCCAGTTACCAACATGAGCTGTTGAACCAGTTAAAGAATTAAATAAAGTAGTTTTACCACAATTAGGATTACCAGCTAAAGCAAATCTTTTATTAATTTTCTCTTCCATACTAGTTTCCCTTTTCTTCATTAACTTCAACTGTTACATAAATTGCTTCATTTTTTCTTAAAGTTAATTCATATCCTCTAATAGTTATTTCAATTGGATCACCTAGAGGAGCCTTTTTCATAAGAATAATATCTGCTCCAGGAGTAACCCCCATATCAAATAATCTACGTCTAATTTTTCCTTCACCTTCAACTTTAACAATATGGCCAGTCTCACCAACGTTAAAATCACTTAGCTTTTTTAGCATCGTATTTCCTCCCTTCTAACGAACTAAAATTTTTGTCGCTATATTACTATCTAAAGCAAGTCTGCCATCTTTTACGGCAATTATTACACTTCCACCTGAACATTCTAAAATTTTTATCTCAGAATCAATGGTAATTCCTAAACTCTCTAAATGTTTCTTAGTTTTATCATCTAGCAAGATTTTTATAACTTTTAGAATAACATTTAATGGTGCAATAATTAATGGCATAATAACTTCCTTCCTTTAAATACGTAGTAATTATACCATTAAGTTAACTAAAGTAAACAAAAAAATTAATCTTGGTTAACTTTTTAATAAAATTCTTTATTGATATAAAATCATTAATTAACTAAAATTAACAATATGGAAGATGTATTAACAAAATCAATCGAAGATTATTTAGAAGCTATTTACATTTTTGAACTCAAAAACGAATCTCCAGTTCAATCTTTAAAAATAGCAAATTTTTTAAATGTTTCAAAACCTGCAGTTAATAAAGCAATGAATAGATTAATTGAAGATGGTTTTATTGAAAAGAAATTCTATGGATCAATCAGTTTGACTGATAAGGGTCGTGACATTGCTAAAAATGTTTATAATAAACATTGCACTTTAAAAACTTTTTTGTTGAATTTAGGTGTAAGCCCAGAAACAGCTGAAAATGATTGTTGTTTATTAGAACACGTTATTTCATTAGAAACTTTTGAAAAAATTAAATTATTTAACGAAAGTAAGGGAAAATAATATGAAAAATGTTTTATGTATATTAACTAATGGCTTTGAAGAAATTGAAGCTATTGGTACTTTTGCAATTTTAAGAAGAGGTCATGTAAATGTTGATTTAACTTCTTTAAAAAATACTCCTTTAGTTGGAAGATATGGTTTAAATATTACAAATCTACAATACATGAATGAGATAGATTTTAATAAATATGATTCTTTATTTATTGCTGGTGGACCACAATACGCTGAATTAGAAAATAACGAAGCTTTTTTAAATATAATTAATGAATTTTATAAATCAAATAAAATAATTGCTGCAATTTGTGCTGGACCAACAATTTTAGGAAAACTTGGTTTATTAAAAAATAGAAATTATACATGCTTTAATTCTATGAACGAAGACTTTGGTGGAACTTATATTGATAAATATGTTGTTATAGACAATAACATTATTACTGGTAAGAGTGCTGCAGCAACAATTGAGTTTGCATTTGCTTATTTAGAAGCTCTAACTGGTAAAGAAAACGCAGAAAATATCAAACAACAAGTATATTATTATAATAAATAATATTAATAGTATTATTAAAGGTTAATTTAAATTGTTAAATCCGTTTTTAAAAAATAACGACTTATCGTATTTATTTGTAGTTTAATTAAAACATT
>CAKPNG010000068.1 GCA_934168325.1 uncultured Bacilli bacterium | reverse complement strand
AAACTAGATAGTTGGAAACGATTGCAGGATAATATCTAATTATCGTGTGATCTTGTAATAACTATAAGTTGTTGTTAGTTAAATTAGAAATTGAATTTTAGGGAGAAATTTATGAATGTTCAAGAATGTATAAAAAAACGTTCAAGTTGTAGAAAATATACGAATATCCCAATACCCATAGAAACAATATACGATATTTTAAATGCCGCGATATGGGCTCCTTCACCTAAAAATCGTCAACCGTGGCGCTTTACTGTTTTGCAAGGAGAATCAAAAAAACAGATTATAAACGAATGTATTCATAAATTGTGCAAGAATTCTGGTAACGTTGATTATCTAATGGATAAAGAAATTTGTACAGAAAACCATACTTTAAAAATCATTGAACAAGCTCCTGTTTTAATACTGGTTTTCAATGCTTTACCTAGTGAAACAGTATTAAATAGCTATAATGTTACTTTTGATTATTTAAATATGCAAGCTATAGGAGCGTCAATTCAAAACATGCTATTACGAGCTACAGAAATAGGATTGGGCAGCCTGTGGATAGGAGATATTTTAAGTGCTGAACAAACAATCACAGAACATTTCCCTAATAGCGGAAAACTAGTCGCTGGAGTTGTAATAGGATTTTCGATTGAAGAGGATGTAGTTCATTCGCGGCGAGTTTCCCTTTCCGAATCGATAACATATATAGGAGGTTAATTTATGGATTTACTTTGGTCTGGGCCACGTGAGTCAGATATCTCGGGACTAAATATTTTTTGCGCAAGTACGACTATTTTTGGTTCCAATAGGGGTAATAACCGTTCGTATTCAAAAAGCGAAAACTTACGAGTTGATCACAATCAACCAGATTGTATTACTAATGATTTTTATAATGAAAAATTTAAAGAATGGTTGTATAAATATCCAGATTTAAAAATACTGTATTATAATTCTATTTATAGTCAATATCTACCCCGAGAATATAAAAATCGGGTTGTTGGATGCAATGATTTGTTTCTTCTTAAACTGCTTGATTCTAAAAAGGATGTTCGCAAGTTGGCATCTAGAATTATTCCAGTTGTGCCATTTCAAGAAATCTATAGTATAAATCAACTATTAAAAACGGTTTTACAGTCTAATAAGAAAAAAAGATATATTTTTCAAGAGAATCATGCATCAGGTGGATATGGAACTCACATTATTGATAAAGAAAACATTGATTTATGCATTGAATCGACGGATTTAAACAAAGGATATTTTTTGTCGCCTTATTTCAATGATACTGTTTCAATTAATGTACATTGTATTTTGTTCGATGACGAGGTTATAATTTGCCCCGGTTCTATCCAATTGGTAAAAGAAATTAATAATAAAATCAATTACCTTGGTTCAGATTTTATCGAGTATAAAAGACTCCCGGAAAAGGTTAAAAAATCCACACGCGAAAATAGCAAAAGATTTTGTGAAATGCTACGTGATATGGGTTATCGTGGAGTTTTAGGAATTGATTTTCTAATCATAGACAATCAACCGCATTTACTAGAGGTTAATGCTAGATTTCAAGCCTCGACACCTTTACTTAATCGCGCTTTAAAAGAAGCATTTCTTCCAAGTATGCAAGAAATGCATTTGTTGGCTTTTAAAAGCGATTCATTCATTGACCGTCAAAAAATAGAAAACCTTAATGTTTCATATAGCATGGCCGCTTATACAACGGATACTTGGAAAAAGGATTTGTCATTGTTTGAATCAAAAACTTTTGAAAATATCGTTTGTGTAGAATATGACGGTTACGATGATACTGAAACAATATTAAGTGGAGCATATTTATTCCATGTTATTTTTAAAACAAATCTGTGCAGCATAAATGCTGAAAATGGTTTGTGGATTTATGAAAACTTATATGATATTTGCAATTGCGGTACATCTTATATATTGAATAAAAGTGTATTACATATCAAAATCTCTCTGCTAAATCAGGGAGTTATAATTACCGAAGAAGCAAAAGAATTTATAGAAAAACAAGGGAAAATACGTAACGCTGTTTTTAATGCTGTAGACTTGACTATTATGGATGGATTACATGTTAATTGTCCAACTGATGTCAAAATGGTGTATCTCACTCCTTGGAGAATTAAAGTCAATAATAATAAGTTAAAGCTATATTATTATAACAATGAAATCAGCGATGTGTCTGTTGACATAGCCGATCCATTTGCGAATAAGTTAACAAAGTCTGGTCTACCGTATCAAAGGATTGGTTTTTGGGCAACCGATCGAATAAGAATTCAACATACAATATCATGTGTATTTAAAAAAAACGATGTAGGTTGTTCATTTTGCGAAATACCCAAACAAAAACAATTGTTACGCATGGACGATATTTTTGAGGTTATAGATTTTTATTTATCTACAAACAACACTTTTCGCCACTTCTTAATTGGCGGTGGATCTGAAACCTATGATAAAGAAGCTGAACACATTACGCAAATTGCATCATATATTCGTAGTAAGAGTGATAAACCTATATATTTAATGTGCCTTCCCCCAAAGGATTTATCTGTATTGCAAACTTGGCATGATGCTGGAATTACAGAAATAGCTTTTAATTTGGAATTGTACAATAGACTTTTAGCAAAAGCTTATATGCCGGGCAAAGGTAGCATCCCTTTATCTCAATACATATCCGCATTCGATAAAGCTGTTTCTCTTTGGGGGAATACAGGCAATGTAAGAACTCTATTTATAGCCGGCTTAGAAAGTCAAGAAAATTTATTAGAGGGAATCGAGGCAGTATGTTGTCACGGTGTAATGCCTATATTATCAATTTTTCGAGCATTATATCAGACAAAAACACAAGACCTCGTTCCACCTCCAAATGCTTGGCTATATGACTTGTATATTAAAGGTGAATCAATTTGCCAAAAATATAATTTGCATTTAGGACCAAGTTGTCCGGCCTGTCAAAATAATACTCTGAGTTTGCCTTTTTAATATGCACAAAGAAACTGTAGCTATAACAGTTTCCTTGCTTTTTCATTAACTATGAATTAAAGCTACTATTATATAATTGTTCTAATGCATCGCATTCTCTATCTAATAATTGAATTTCTAAACTATCTATTCGTATATCGGATTGTTTTAATTTCTCAATTTTTTTGCTGAGATTTTGAGATACTGTTTTTGTGCTAGAGATCGAGGGGTGTTGAATATTGATTTTATTTTTCTGCCATGATTGTTGTTTTTGGAGCAAATCAACTCGAAGATGAAGGGCTTCTATTCTATCGGAGGCTAAACTTTTGTCGGCAGAATTGAGAACTTTTTCGCACTTTGTAGTTTGATCAAATAATTCTTTATCTTTTTTTAGTTTATTTTCTTTTCTTGATTTGCAAATTTTGTGTAGACCATATATGCCCGTGACAACAGTTGCTACATTTGCTGCATTTCCTAATGCAGTAGATAATAATGGAGATATAGTCTCCCATGTGTTTTGGAGAAGACTTAGCAATTCATTAATTTCGCCAACGGGTAACCAATCAATAATATTAGGCGAATTATGTCGTATTTCCATGTGTTTGCTATCCAAATTCACACCAGACTCTTCAGCTAGTTCATCTAATGTTTTCATTAGTATTCCTAACTTTTTATAATCTTGGGAATCAATATTGGTGTGAAAAGATAGCAATAGCGTAGGCTTGTTTTGAGGATTATCTACCATTAATTGTTTGATCATCGGAAAGTAGTGTAAAAATTCTTGGTACTCTGCTCTGTTTATTAAGTTTATGTCTATTAAATTTTCATTAATTTTTTTATATAAGATGCTACGGCACTTTCTACTGATATTTAGTTCTTGTGTAGCTTGAATACAAAAAAAGTACAGTTTTCTAAAATCGCCTATCATTGCACTTTTAAGCAACCCTTCTTCGTTAGTTTTTTTTGCTAGGTCATATTGTTTATCGGCCAAATAACAATTTGTAAGGGGAAAATAATCATCATGCCCACGAAAAAAAGTAATTAATTCGGGAAGTGTTTTTTTATATTCATCAATAGAAATGTTTGGCTTTTTTTTATTGGTGGTTGATATTTTAATTTTATCACTGGTGTTAAATATGTATTGCATACCACCAAACGTATAGGGTATTTGCATAAATGGAAGAATGACGTTGTTCATACTGACATTGCGAAAGAAAGCATACTTAAGAGCTAAACTACTCAAATCAGTATTAATAAACTTTGTATTTTGAAAGTTACAAAGTTCAAAATTAGAATGGGCTATTGTAGTGTTTTCAAATGTAACATGATTAAAAGTGGTTCCAGTAAAGGCACAACCTATGATGGGACACCTTTTAATTATACTCCAAGTGAAGACGCTATATGCAAAATTATTTCCCTCAAATTTGCAATTATAAAAGACAGAGTTGTCAAACATAGAATGTTGCAGAGCAGCATTGTATATTTTATTAGTAAAAAAATCACACGAGGTGAATTTACTACCATTTCCGCTTAAACTATCCCAATTGCTCTCTCCCCACACGCATTCTTTGAATGATGATTCATATAAAATTGCAGAACTCAAATCTTTAGGCATTTCCTCGCCTTCTGCCGAACCTAAAGTTCCCCTATAGTTATAATCTTTTATTATATAAGAGTAGATTAATTCTTCTGCCTTTTTAAGCCGTCTATCTGATATTTTCTTTGACATATTATCTTCCTTTAATGCACAGTAACATAGATTGCCATATAACAACAACTTATAGTTATTACAAGATCACACGATAATTAGATATTATCCTGCAATCGTTTCCAACTATCTAGTTT
>CAKPNG010000067.1 GCA_934168325.1 uncultured Bacilli bacterium | reverse complement strand
AAAATAATGATTTTAAACAAAAAGAACTTTATTTTGCTTGGTTTTTCCTTCAACGGACTTTACTTTTTAAATTGAGCGTTTTATTTTATGTACATATTTTTAAATAAATATTTACAATTGTTAATAGTACTTATTCTTTTATTTTTTATTAATGTTTACCATTTATAAATTATTAAATTCTAAAAAAATATTAAGTTTTTGCGAGGTTTTTAATAATTTAATGAGTTTTTATTTATAAAAAAGAGAACTCATAAGAGTCCTCTTTTAAAAAATTTGATATTTTTAGAAGGCAAATTAAATTACATTAATTTTTCAAAAAGTTTAATAACTTCTTCTTTAGTTGCTTCTTTTGGATTTCCTGGATAGCAAGCATCTTTAAGAGCATCGCTAGCAAGTGAATCTAAATCTTCTTTTAAGATTTTTTCACATTTTGTAGGAATACCGACATCTACAGATAATTTTTTAACAGCATCAATTGCAGCTTGACGATATTCTTCTTGAGTCATATTTGTAGTATCAACACCTAAAGCTTTAGCAATATCATTATATTTTGTACCTGTACATTCTTTATTAAATTCCATAGAAATTGGAAGAAGCATAGCACAAGCGACACCGTGTGGAATATCATAATATGCAGATAAAGTATGAGCCATAGCATGATCAATACCTAAACCAACATTAGAGAATCCCATACCAGCAATATATTGTCCAAGAGCCATTCCTTCGCGACCATCTGGATCGTTTTGAACTGCTTTTCTTAAATTTTTACCGATTAATTCGATAGCTTTAATGTGGAACATATCAGACATTTCCCAAGCTCCACGAGTAATATAACCTTCAATAGCATGAGTTAAAGCATCCATACCAGTTGAAGCAGTTAATCCTTTTGGCATTGAAGACATCATATCTGGATCAACAATAGCGACTATTGGCATATCGTGAGCATCAACACAAACGAATTTTCTCTTCTTTTCTACATCAGTAATAACATAGTTAATAGTAACTTCAGCAGCAGTACCAGCTGTAGTAGCAACAGCAATAATTGGTAAACATGGTTTTTTAGTAGGAGCAACCCCTTCTAAAGAACGAACATCTGCGAATTCAGGATTTGTAATAATAATACCAATTGCTTTTGCAGTATCCATTGAAGAACCACCACCAATTGCAATAATACAATCAGCTTTTGCTTCTTTACAGGCTTTTACACCACTAGTTACATTTTCAATAGTTGGGTTAGGTTTGATATTTGTATATAATTCGTAACTAACACCACCTTTATCTAATAAATCAGTAACTTTCTTAGTAACTCCAAATTTAACTAAATCAGGATCACTACAAACTAAAGCTTTCTTAAAACCATGAGCTTTTATTTCAGGAACTATGTTTTCGATAGCACCATGTCCATGATAAGAAGTCTCATTTAACATAAATCTTTTTGATGACATATTTAAATCCTCTCTTTTTAAATATTATAAAATAGTAGAATTAAGAATTAAATATTTTTATATAGAAATATTCATATATTGAAAAATAAATTGGAATTTTTCCAAACTCGTTTTCATTCTATTAAAGAACAAAAAGGTTATATGATTTCATTTTAAAATATTAACTTTGTATACCTTTTTAATGCTAATTTATTTCAATAAATATGTTTAAATATTGCCTTTAAAATTAATAAAAACTCAATTATTTAAATAAAAAGTCTTTAAAACTCAATTATTTTTTAGAATGATGGAGTAAATTGATTTGCTCCATCATTAAAAAAGAGTAAAATAAAGTTGCCAGACATAAATAAGGAATATGATTTTAATGATTCAACTGCTATTCATTGTCTGGTAGCAACGCAGTTGAATCATTAAAGTCAGTTGCTACCACAATGTTAAAAAACCATACGCAAATTTTTTTGCTTTTTTTGAATGATTACAAACAATTAACTTATTATGAATTACTCATTTTGAAAAATCTTTTTGATTCTAGACTTAAGATATTTAACAAAGGTAATCCTTATTCTGTTAGTGCTGAAGAAATTCCAAGAGGAATACATATTAACGAGAAAAAATCAGTTCTGCCAAATCCTGGTGAGATATCTACACTAAATGGTAATATACTAAAGCCTCATTTATTAAATGGCGCAAAAGTAAATTATGAATTTATCTATAAACTATGCGATCTAGTAATATCAGATGTAACTTTAAGAACATTAAAAGAAACATTAAAAATAAGTTATAAAACTGCTATTTTTTGGAGATACAAAGTTTTTGTTGCAATAGAAGATTACATAAAACTACTAAAATTGCGAAAAATCGTATATTTTGATAAAATTTTTGTTAAATTAATTAATTCTGATTCAGATTATAAAAGTGAGTGGAAAGAAAATAATAAAAATCATTCATCGCCTTTTTACGGCAAAGTAACAATAGCTATTGGATTAGATCAAGAGGGAACTGTTATATGCAAGATGTTTTCAGAAAGACCAGCTACTAGAGAATTTTATAAATTTTATTATGAAAAAATAGTTGAAGAAGGATCGATTTTAATTTCTGATATGCATAGCGGTGCAAGTGAACTAATTACATCTCTTAATCTTAAAGATGGTAGAGTGAAATCTAACTACAATGATTCAACAATCACTGAAATACTTCAACCTCTTAATTCGTTATCAAACTCTGCAAAAGCTTTTCTAGAAAATAAACATCGTGGAATTACTTACTCCAATATGCAAGATTATTTGAATTTATTTAGTTTAAAGCAAAGTTTGATTAAGCACAATTATAGTCATAATGAGATGGTAATTTTTCTTGTTGAATTATTATATAGCTCACCAAAAACTTTAAAATTTAAAGATATATTTCCAAAATAAAAGTATGATGGAGCAAATAAGCTTACTCCATCATTCTATTATTTTTACAAATTTTCAATTTTAATATTGAAATATTCAATTAGAAATCTAGCAACACCATCATGATCATTATCATATTTAGTAATATATTTCACTTTGCTTTTAAGATCATTATTAGCGTTACTTAATAAGACTCCAACACCTGCGTCCAATACCATATTTAAATCGCCAACATCATCTCCAAAGCATATAACATCATTTATATTTCCATTAATTAATTCCATTAATTTTTTATTGCCATTTTCTTTACTTGTTGTCTTTAAATTAAATCTTCCAAATCTACCATCTAAATAAGGGACAAATACTAAATTAAAATCATCAGCAATTTTATAAGCTATCTTATTATCAATAAAAGAAGCAACAATTTTATAACAATCTTTATTTAAATCATTATTAAAATCAAAATATTGAGCATTTTGAGATTTATAATCCTTATCACTACTAAATAATTCATCTAATGTATAAATAGAAAATGTTCTACTTTCTTTGAATAAAACTTTAGATATTTTATTAATTATATCTTTAGAAATAACTTCTTTGTAAAGAATATTTTCATCTTTATCTATAATTAAAGATCCACCAAATAAAATAGAATAATCTGGTTTGAGAATATCAAAATAAGGCTTATTAAAATCTTTACTTCTAGCTGTATTTACTACAATTTTATAATGATAATTATTTCTTAAATAATTTAAAACTTTTAAAGTAAATGGTGTTACTTCTTTATTAGAATTTAAAATAGTATCATCAACATCAAATATTATATATTTCATCTTTAAATTATATCTTTATTAAATTTTATATTATTTAATTTAATAATATCCGTTGCTTTATCTTCATTAATAAAATCTCTCATAACAATATTTATTAAATGAAAATAATCTTTATCTTTTAATATATTAATATATTCATTCATATTATCATTATGACTTCTTTCTTTATTATAAGGACCAAATATTAATTTAGTATCAGTTAATTGTCCTTGTAAAACAAATAAGCCTTTAAAAGATGTCTTATCTATTTTATTTTTAATTAAATCTATATATGTTGGTAAACCTTGATTAATAAATTCAACACTACTTAATCCATGATAATCTTTATAATAATAAGAATCTAATGAAGCATCTAAATGTGTATCTAAGTCATCATTTCTTTTAAATATATGCGAATTATCAATAGTATATTTAGAATTATCACCAAACAAAAATAAACATTTCCCTCTACAATCTTTTATTTTTAAATTAGATATAAATTCTAAATCTTTAACATTTTTATCATTAGTAATAGCATAATCAATAAATAATTCATTAATTCGTTTTAAAACATATTCTTGTGAATTATTTTTGAAATGTTGAAAATCTAAAATCAAAGTCTCAGTTTGATTATTTTTAATAAAATCTAATAAATCAAAAAGAATAGGATCAAAATCTACTCCGTTAATAATTGAATGATATATTTTAAATTTATCTTTAACCTTATTAACTCTTAAATCAAAATATCTCACACCTCTTTCTAATTGTTCTTTAATCGTTAAATATTGCGTTTCACCTAAATAAGACATTCCATATGTTCCAGAATCATGACTTCCTGGAATAATAACTTCATTTAATAATGTTTCATCATCGATATTTTTCATCCAAGAATTTAAATTAATATTTTTAATTGGTTCACTTTTCAAAAAACAATTTCCCTGTATAAAAAATCCGCCAATAATTGATCCAAATGTAATTAAAATAGAACTTATGGTGATTAAAGCTATTTTTAAATGTTTCATCATTAATATGGTATAGGTTAATCCTTTTAAAAACAACTTAAATTTAAGTAATTATTATATATAAATAATTAAATATTATGGTGTTCTTCTTATAAAAAAAGACCTGAATTAATCAGATCAATATCTCACAAATGGTGGGCAGTATAGGGCTCGAACCTATGACCTTCTGTACGTCAAACAGATGCTCTCCCAGCTGAGCTAACTGCCCAAGTGCTTATTAATAATACCAATATTAGATACATTAATCAAGCATTTTTTAAAAATC
>CAKPNG010000066.1 GCA_934168325.1 uncultured Bacilli bacterium | reverse complement strand
CGACCAGAGCGATATTTTGTTATTTATTGTGTGTCATTTACTAAAAAAATTCATTGTGCTAACTTAAAAAGACGGGTAATTATCAATTATCAATTTATTTATTGGTTGTCTATATAATTTATTTTAAATGACTTAATTGTTATTATACATTATGGTATAATTAATACATTAAAATATGGATAAAAAAAGAAATATAACATTAAAAGATATTGCCATACGAGCTAATATTTCTGTCAACGCAGTTTCTAAAGCTTTAAGAGATTCTCAAGATATTTCTGTTAAAACTAAAAAATTAGTTAGAGAAATTGCTGATGAATTAGGGTATATTCCTGATAGTATTGCTCGTAATTTAAAAAGTGATAATTCAAAAATTATTGCTTTAGTTTATAATGACTTTTATAATCCTTATTTTGCTATATATTGTGAAAAAGTTTTTCATTACATTAAAGAAAAAGGATATACTTGTAGCTTAATATATTCTGATACTAATTTAATGACAATGAATGATATTGAAAATATCATGATAAATCGTTATTGCGGTGTTATTTCATTTGTTGAACCAACAACTGATGTTGCACTTTTTTTCAAAAAGAGAAAGATTCCTTTTTGTTTAGTTGGTATTAACTCTAATGTTGAATGTATTGATTGTGTATATACGAATGATATTGATGGTGCTAAACAAGTTGGTACTTATTTTATTAATAGTAATTTTAATAAAGCTTTATATCTAACTAATAGTATTTCTGAAACCAGTTTTAGAAGATTTTTAGGCTTTTCAGAAGTCATAAATTCTTCTAATAAAAAATTTAGTTTTATTCCTTATCAATATCAAAAAGATTTTATTCAAATTGCTTATAAGAAAATAATTGCAGAGAATATTGATTTTGTCTTCTGCTTTTCTGATTCTTTAGCCATTGAATTAATAACTTATTTAAAAAAGAAAAAGATGAAAAATAAGATTAAAATATTTGGTTATGATAATGTTCATGAATTTTATCCTATTTTTAAAAGCGTTGATTCAGTAAGAACTGATACAATTGAAATCGTACATTTTGCTTGTGATTTAATAATTGATAAAGTCACTAATAAAATAAATATTAATAAATATTATAATAAAGTATTCCCTGTCTATCTTAATTTAATTAGTGATTAAAATATTTTTTAACTAGTTTAAATTTATGAAAATTACAAAAAATATTGCGGATTAGCAAGGTTTTTATTTAATAACGTCAAAATTGAGTAATGCATTAGCAAATAATTTTCCTAATTCTACCATCGCTAATGAATCATAATGACAATAATCAATGCTATTAGTAGGTTCTTTATCGTATGAAAGATTATGTTCAATTGTGTCAATATAACAATTATTATTTGGATCAAGTAAGGCGTTTTCTTTTTTACCATCATTAATTATTTTATAATTAGCCCAATAAGGAGAAATACCCCCTGAAACAAATTTAATCTTGTCGTCTTTTTCTTCAGTATAATAAGCAAATTCATTTCTTAAATCATTTATTAAATTTTGTTCATTGCTTTTATATTGATTAGCAAAATATCCGCCATCAGATTCTCCTTGCATCCAACATATTCCTTTTATATAAGGATAATAATTTTGATCTTCTAATTCTTTTAAAGCCTCATGAACAAATTTAACAATGCCAGTATAAAGAGGGCCAACTTTTAATGTATCTGTAGAACTTGAAGGTGATAACCAATCACGTTGAAGTGTTGTTCCACCACTTGCATATTTAATAATAAATAAATCACGATTAAAACTTTTAGTTTCAAATATTTCATTCATGCCTATTTCAGGTCCAAATCTTTCAAAATCATATCCCATACCTAAGCGAATAGAGGAAAAAATTTTAGATTCATTTAAATGTGATTCATCCATAGCGTTTGAACGAAATTTAATTTTAGTTTTAGAACCATCACCTTCAAAATATTTATTAAATAAAGCTTCATCTTTTTCCATAAGCATACGATTCCATGTATTACCTTCAGCATTAGATTGACCACATAAAATAATAACATTAGCTTCTTTAATTTCAGGTTTATCTGGCGTTGGTGTTGGTTTATTTGTACATCCTGTTAACATAAATAACATTGCTCCTAAAGATATTAAAGTTTTTCCTCTTGTATTTTCCATATTTTTCTCCATTAGTTCTTAAAATTTACAAATTTTGAGTTATAAGGATAAAGAACTAATCTTTCCTTACCATCAAATGTATTTGGTGCATGAAATGTAATTATTTTTTGTCCATCTTTTTCAAAAACCATTGCATGTCCGCCATCTTCATTATAAATTGGTTCATCTGATTGAATCCAAGGACCATCAATCGATTTACTTCTACATACTCCGATTGCATAACCTTTTTTAGAATAACTTGACCAAATCATTTCTAAATAATCTTTTTCTTTGATTATAAAAGGTCCATCAGTTACGTAATTATTTTTGCCATGAAATGAAATCGGCCATTTAGCATCTTTAGCAGAAAATAATACTTTAGGTTCACTTATAGAATGGGTTAAATCATCTGATAATTTCATTAAACAAATAGTTCCGTTCCCAATTTGTAACCATTCATGACAGAAAATTAAATATGGAACACCATCTTCTATATAAAGAGTGCCATCTAAACATTCCCAATTTTTAGGTGTTATTGCGCCATTAGTTAAACATTTAAATTCTCCGTCAGGTTTATTAGAAATAAAGATTTGTGTTCCTCGACAGCAACTATCAGATTTACATGAAGCAAATAAATAATATTTATCTTTATATTTATGCATTTCTGGAGCCCAAAAATCTTTATTTCCCCAAAAATTAGAATTGCCTTTAAATATTGTTATTGGTTCTGAAAATTCTAATAAATCTTTTGATTTATATACAACAAATGATGGATATAGATCACCTTTAGCTTGATAAGATGAATATAAATAATATATTCCATTTTCAAAATAAATATATGGATCACGTATGTATAGATTTTCTTTTTTAATCATATTTTCCCCTTAATTTTAGTTTTCAACCTTATCAAAAGTTATAAGTATGGTCTCAAATTCTTCCATCCATTTAATAAGATTTAATCCAACTAAACGAATTTCTTTACCTTTATATTTCTTTTTATCTAAAGAATTTATATATAAAGAGTCATCATCTAATCCATCAAATTTAACGAATCTAGATAAGTTACTTTCTCTTCTTTTATTAAAATATATTGCAACTGCCTTTTTCTTATCTTTTGATACTGAAATCATCGACATATGATTACTATCATAAGGAGATTCCATACGATATAAATCACCATTTTGTATACAATCTAAGTGATATTTCTTGTATATTTCACTTACTTTATTAATTTGTTCTATATCATCTTTAGATAAATTTAATGGATTCATCTCATAACCATAAGTTCCAAATAAAGCAATTGCACATTTAGAGTAATAAGGTAATAATGAGCCAGCAAAAACATGTGATCCTATACAAGATAAAGGATAAGCATAACTAGTAGCATAATTTATATAGACTCTTTCAATAGCATCATTAGAGTCACTTGCTTGAATTTGTGGTGCATAATTTAACATTCCCATATCAAATCGTCCACCGCCAGAAGCACAATGCTCAAATAAAATATTTGGATAACGTTTAGTTAGCATTTCATAAAGCTTATATGAACCTTCCATAAAACGATGATATATTTCGCATTGACGCTTAATATCCAAAGTTTTAGAATAAACTTCACTTAAACAACGATTAAAGTCAATTTTTACATAATCAATTTGATATTTATCAAGTAAATTACATATTTGATTATAAATATTTTCAATGACTTCATTATTAGTCATGTCTAATACTAATTGATGTCTACCTAACGATAATTTTATATCTTGTAAGCCTAAAGCAAATTCAGGATGCTCTTTATATAATTTAGATTCAAAAGAAATCATTTCAGGTTCTAACCAAATACCAAATTTCATATTATTATCATGACAAGTTTTGATTATCTTATTTAAATCTATTTTATTCTCATTTACCCACCAATCACCTAAAGAAGTAGTATCATCATTACGATTTCCAAACCAACCATCATCTAAAACAAATACTTCAGTATTTAAAATCTTAGAATATTTAATAAAATCACATACTTTTTTAGTATCAAAAGTTAATAAAGTTCCTTCCCACGAATTAAATAAAATGCCTCTTTCAATAAAAGTATATAAAGATCTATTTATATGATTACGGACAAAATCATGTAATGTTCTTGATAAATAACCTCTACCATTATTAGAGTAAGACATAATTACTTCAGGTAAAAATAATTTATTATTTTCTTCTAAATAATAAGATAAATCTTCATCATTAATTCCAAATAAAATACGAGTTGAATTCCGTTTATTTACTTCTACTTCAAATGTAAAATTGTTCGAATACACCAAAGAAAAAGCAAAAGCTTCACCTTCTTTTTCATTTGTTAATTCTCTTTCTAAGAAAAATACTGGATTTTCATTATGAGAAGTAAATCCATAGTTTGATTGAATTCTAACTCTTCCGTCACTAATTTTATTACGAGATATATTTCTTTCTTTGCACCAATCACCATAAAAATGAGTTAAAGTATAATTATCATCAGGCAAATCTAATGTCATAGAATAAGCTTTTATAACATTGACTGGATTTTTTCCTTTATTTTCAATGTAAGCACTTCTAGTTATAACATCTAAATCAGAAAATATTGTATAAAAAGTATGAATATAGGTTTCACTTAATTCATCCTTTAATATTATTTCTAAGGTCATGCATTTTTTTTCATCACCAAATGAAGTAGGTAAAGATTCACAAATTGGCTTACCTTTTATAATATTATGTGATTGATATATAAATTTTGTATAATTTGTATTTAAATCATTCTTATGAATTATAATTTGAGAATCTCTTTTATCAAAACCACCATGAATTGGTAATTCCATCATTGAAAAGTCTTCATAATAATTAAAATTTGTACATGGAATCATCTTTTCATTATTAGTAGTTTTATCTAGATATTGCCAACCCCAATCGCCTCTAGAAGTTATATTTTTTAAATCTAAATTTTCAATATAAGGGCCAAAATAAAAATGTTGCAAATAGTTAAATTCATTAATTCCTAAATAATAAGAAATTCTTTTATTAGTTAAATGGAAATAGTTTTTT
>CAKPNG010000065.1 GCA_934168325.1 uncultured Bacilli bacterium | reverse complement strand
ACGAAAAAGACCTTAAATTAATTAAAAATTATCGTTTTAGCACAATAAAATAGGCTTATCTTAAAAAGACAGGTTTTATCATAATTATATGTAATAAAAAACGTTTGATTATTAATCAAACGTGGAATATCTTACTGGTGGATCTTGCCGGGATCGAACCGGTGACCTCTTCCATGCCATGGAAGCGCTCTCCCAGCTGAGCTAAAGACCCAGTGCCTATTATTTTGCTAAAATATTGAACATTTGTCAATAGATTGTTATGATTAATAAATGCAGTTTAAATTAAATGAATTAGACACAAAAAAGTTTGAAAAATTATTAGATCAAAAAGAAAAAAATATATTTATTGCTTCATTAGTAAACGAGATTATTTCTTCTCAAGATCGATATTTTAATCAACAAAATATTAATAATTCTATTACTACATTAAGTAATTTATATTTAAATGATCTAGAAGAAATTAATGTTTTTAAAGATCAAATTGAATTAAGTAAATTAGAAATAAAAGATTATATTAATAATCCTTATATAAATAAAATTAATAAAATTACAATTAATAAGAATAATTACCATCTTAAATTAAATAAATATAAGCCTTTTGAATTATTTATTAGTGATGAAATTAAGATAGATGATAAGAATTTTTATAAAGAATACACAAATATAGGTTATTTTAATAAAGATTTTTCTTATTTATCGTTAGATTATAAAAATGATGTATGGATGTTAATATCACCTAATGAAATAAATACAATGAAAAAACATATAGAATTAGCACATGGTAATATACTTACTTTTGGTTTAGGTTTAGGATATTTTCAATATATGGCATCTATTAAAAATAATATTAATAAAATTTATATTATTGAAAAAGATGCTACTATAATTGACATTTTTAATAAAGAAATATTACCTCAATTTGAGAATAAAGATAAAATAGTTATTATTCAAGATGATGCATATAATTTTATTAAAAATAAAATGGATAGCATCAAATTCGATTATGCTTTTATTGATTTATACCATAATCCTAATGATGGGTTGGAGTTTTATTTAACTTTTAAAAGTATAGAAAATAAATATAAAAATGTTACTTTTTCTTATTGGCTAGATACTTCATTAATGGCTCTAGTAAGAAGAATTATGCTTAGTTTATTAATTGAACAATATGAAAGATTACCTTCTAAATATTATAATAAAGAAGAAAATATAGAGGACAAATTGATCAATTATTTTTATTATAAAACTAAAGATTTAACTATTAATTCTTTTAAAGATATATTGAATTTAATTACTGATGAATCGTTAAATAATTTATTAAAAACTTTTATTTTTAATAAATAAGTCTTCTAAACTCAACTATTTTTTATTTTTTATAACTTCAGAATCTATTTGTAATAACATTTTATCCATTAAATTCATTATTCTTAATGTATCATTTAATGGCATTGAAATAGATTCAGTTTGTTTCTTTTTAATCATTTTATAAGCTTCTAAAAATTCATATTCATAGCCATTAACTTCTTCTTTAACTTTGATTTTACTAACTAAATCTAGTTTATGAGAATTAATATTATTGCGTTTATAAATTTCTATTAATTCAGGATTATTTATATTAGTTACTTTTATAAAGCCATCTTTTCCATAAATATAACCATCTCTATTTGTTAAATTGTTAATAGTTGAAAAGAAATTGCCTATAATTCCATTTTTATAAACAATATTTCCACAAATTGTTTCATCTACTCCAGTAGAAGTCATTTTTGCGTTGACATTAAAGCTTTCTATTTCGTTTTTATTATCTATTACTCTAGCAAACATATCAATAAAATTAATTGGATATACGCCAACATCAAGTAAAGATCCACCTCCTAACATAGGATTCATTATTCTTTCTTTATAAGAAATATCATATCCTAAATTAGCTTCGATTAAATATATCTCTCCAATAATATTACTTTGTATAAATTTATTAATAATATTTCTACTTGGCATATAACGAGTCCAAATAGCTTCTTGAAGATATAAATTTTTCTTTCTAGCTAAATTAACTAATAATTTAGCTTCTTTTATTGATGTAGTAAAAGATTTTTCAACAATAACGTTTTTATTATGTTTTAAACATAATTTAACATTATCATAATGCATATTAATAGTTGTAGAAATATAAACTAAATCAATATTTTTATCTTTGACTAAGTCCTCATAATTTTCAAAAACCTTGCTAATCCCGTATTTTTCTTTAAATTTATTAGCTTTTTCAAGATTATGACTACTAATACCATATAAAGTAAATTTATCTTTATATTTACTAAATATTGGCATAATAGTTTCTAAAATTCTACTTGCACCTATAAATCCTATATTCATATTTCACCTCATTGTTTATTTTGTATTTTACTATAATACTCTTTATCTTTATTTGTATCTATTAATGATTCTTCATCTTCTGTTTCTAATATAAATTTATAATCCTTATATAAATTAATGAAATCTTCTTTAGTTATTTTTAATTTATAATCTATCGAAATTATAACTATTTTATTTTCTTCTTCATAAAAATGTAATTCTTTATTATCATTTATAGACTTAAAAGAATAACCATCATCCAATAGTTTTATAATATTATAAATTTCTAAATCTTTATTATTATTCATTAGTTATCCGAACGAGCAAAACCATTCTTCATTAACATACTAGTACTATATAAAACGTTATTTAATGCTTTCTTGGTTTCATTTTTTGCCATAGTAGCTATTTCATCATTAGCTTTAATAATATCTTTTTCATTATTAATTAAATTATCATATTTATTAATCAATTGATGAGAATTATTAGCGACTTTTTCTTGATATCTTTCAATATGAATACTACATGTATTAAAATGAGCATCTGCTAAAGCTCCAATAAGTCTAGAATTCCAATAAAAATTATCAGTACTTACATCCATTGTTGTATTATTTAAATATTCGGGAATAATCGATGTACTGGTATATAAAGGTATCATTGCATTAAATGCATTTGAACCAAAGCATACCCATTCTAAAGCTTTAATTTCTTCTTTAACATATGGTCTAATTTGCAAAATAGCCATAAAACTAGTTCTATTAACACCAATTGGTCGATAGATATGTTTACCATCTTTTAAATAAGGGTTATAAATAGTTCCTTGAAAATAACTTGATAAAATATATTTTACATCTTCAATAGTAATCTTCTTTTCAGGAATCATTGCCCATGGTAAATCATCATCTTCAGGTTTAAAATCAGCATTATTTCCATCCCATTTATAGGTTCGTGGATTAAAATATCTAAGCATAAACCAAGCTCTAGGAGTATTATAGACATGATCTGAATCATCATGACTTCCAAAGCAAATTCTTGGGTTAAACTTATTAGATAAACTTAAATCTAAATGATTATTTTCAATAAATTCTTTTAAATCTTTAGAACATAAATTATTTTTTCCTGCGTTTAAAGCATCATCAAGATCAAAATTATCTAATCCAAATTGATTTGGCATTACAACATATTTATCGTCAGGTACTCTTTTAGCAATCCAATGATGTCCACCAATAGTTTCTAACCACCAGATTTCATTTTCATCATTGAAAGCTATACCATTGCTTTCATAAGTACCAAATTCTTCTAATAATTTTCCTAATCTTAAAACACCTTCTTTAGCAGTATTAATATAAGGTAAAACTAATACTACAAAATCTTCTTCTCCAATGCCTTTATTTAATTTCTTATCTATAGACTCTTTTACATCAATTAAAGGATCAGCTCCTAGAACTAATGGATTCGATGTGATAGTTTCAGTTGCTGTCATTCCTACATTTTTGCTATTAATTCCAGCAGCTCCCCAAACTCCTTCTTTTAAATCAGCATTAGGCATTAACGTATACCTTAAAGGATTATCGGGTAGCTCAATTTCTACTTGAGAAATAACAGATTTATAACGTTTTACTTGGTCTTTTGGTTCGACTACGACCATTTTCTTCACATGAAATACTCCTGATGGTGAATCATCATTTCTAGCAATCATAGTAGAACCATCATAACTTGCTTTTTTACCAACTAATATTGTTGTACATGCCATAAATAAAATACTCCTTATATATAAAAACTATCTATAATTTAAAAATTCTCTGCAGAGCCTAATTATTTTCTTTAATTTCGCTTTCTTTAAAGTCTTCTTTTTTAGAAGATTTATTATTTGCTGATTCCTTTTCAAGATAAGAAATAGCAAAACCTTTTTTATGTCTTCTTAATTCAAAAAAGCCTATTACTGCTGGAATTAATGAACCACCAAAATCTAGCATAAGATCTTTCATAGTATCTCTAAGTGCATCATGTCCTACAAGAGGTGTCCCAGTTTGTAAAGTTCCATTTCCCATAAATTGTTGCATATTTGTGCCTAAAAATTCATCACTACCAAATTCTATCATTTCCCAAATTGCGCCAATCGCTAACGCAAAGCACACACACCAAAAGCTAACAAATAATGGTGAAAACTTAAATTCTTGTTCACTACTATATTTATTAAATGTGTTAATAATTACATAACCTAAAACGCCTAATAATATACCACTAGAAAAATGTAATAAAGAATCCCACCAATCAAATTTAATATAAAATTCTCCGATTTCACCTAAAATTATTGAACCAATACAGAAAATAATATAAAGAATTTCCATTACAGGAGGTATTTTTAACTTAGTTATTTTATTAACAAATGATGGAATAAAAATTAAAGCAAACATTATTAATGTTTCAACAATGTTGAAAATAATAATCGATCTTCTAGCATCATCCTTAGTAATACACAAAAATACAATATTTGTAACAAATATAGCAAATGTTATACATAATATAACAAATGTGAATATTGTCATTCTTAGCTTTTTAAACGGCATTTCCTTCGGTGTTTTCATACTTTCTCCTTTTTTTAATTATTATATAATTAATTAAAACATTTACAAAATAAAAGATACCATTTAAGGTATCTTTTAAGATTAAATTTTAAATAAAACTTAGACTAATTAGAATTTCCAAGGAGTGTCATAGTAACAGCACTTGAATAATTCTTCCATTGCTTTGTCATCAATTGGATTTGGGTTAGTTCCAGTACATGCATCTAAAACTGCGTTATGTGCAATAGCTGGTAATTTTTCTAAGAATTCATCTTCTTTAACACCAAATTCTTTTAATCCATGTGGAATTCCAAGGAATACGTTCATTCTTCTAATTAAATTAATTAAAGATTGAGTTAATTCTTTTGAATCATGTCCTTCTAAGCCCCGTCTTTTTAAGTTAGCACAATGAATTTTTTTAGTAAATGACACACAATAAATAACAAAATATCGCTCTGGTCG
>CAKPNG010000064.1 GCA_934168325.1 uncultured Bacilli bacterium | reverse complement strand
ATATATCTTTAGATATATAAATCGATTAATTTGTTGTATTTTTGGCTTTTTTGATTATCTAACTGTCAAATTCCCGTGTTTCAACAAGTCTTCCTTTTATTAAAGATTTAGCAATTGATCCTACTTTCTATAAGATGCTCCCTTATATTGTTTGTTTAGTTGTTTTAATGTTCACTAGTAAAAAAGTAGGGCTCCTAAAGCTGAAGGTATACCTTACGATAAATCTACTAGATAGATTAATTTATATAATTTAATGAATTAAAGAGCTTACTTAATTAGTAAGTTCTTTTTATTAAACAGTCGATTTAATCGAATAAAAAGATTTTTATTTAAAAGTTAGTTAATATGCTTTATACTTAAAGTAATATTAATGTAAGCGCTTACATTTTGCTTGATAGGAGGACATAATAATGGAATTACAATCTTGTAACATCCGCAATATTGCAGTGCTTGGTCATCAAGGAGTTGGTAAGACCTCCCTTGTTGAATCTTTATATGCTATGACTAATAATGTAGCAAAAGGTAGTATTGAAAAGAAGAATACTGTTAGTGATTTTCTTAAAGAAGAGAAAAATCGTTTAAGTTCAACTTCTACATCAATAGTACCTATTTTTTATAATAATCATAAAATTAACTTATTAGATATTCCTGGTAATGATGATTTTATTTGGGAGGCTTTAAGTATTACTCATACTGTTAAAGGTGCAGTTTTAGTAATCGATGCTAATAGTAAAGTTCAAGTTGGTACAGTTAAATATTTCAAAATGCTTAGTAAAAGAGGCATTCCAACTTTAATTTTTATTAATAAAATGGACAAAGGTAATCCAAGCTTTGATGAAATAATGACTGATATAGTTACTAAACTTGGTAAAACATGCGTTCCTTTTACTTATCCATTAGGCCATAATGATAATTTTGATGGATTTGTTAATGTTGTTGATTTAAAAGCTAGAAAATATAATGGAAAAGAATGTGTTGATGATATAATTTATGAAGATAAAAAATTAAAAGTTTTTGAATTACATAATACTATTTGTGAAGCTGTTGCGTTAACAAATGATACTTTATTAGATAAATTCTTTAGTGGTGAGCCTTTAACTAATCAAGAGATTCACACTGGTTTAAGAGATAGTGTTTTAAAAGGTGAATTAGTACCTGTTATTTTTGGTAGTGCATTAAATAATATTGGATTAAATACGATGCTATCAATGTTTATTGATTATTTACCTAATCCTACAGATTTAAAAGCTTATGTTGGAACTAATGAAAATGGTGATGAAGTCACAAGAAAAACTGAAATTAATGAACCATTTAGTGCATATATATTTAAAACTACTGTTGATCCTTATTTAGGCTCAATCAATTATTTAAAAGTTGATAGTGGAATTCTTCATGTTGGTGATGAAGTTTATTGTCCTCAACTTCAAGAAACAGTTAAAATTAGCTCTTTATTCACAATGTGTGGAAAAGATCAAACTAATGTTACTGAAGCAATCGCTGGTGATATAGTTTGTGTTTCTAAATTAGATGAAATTTTAACTTCTTATACTTTATGTGATAAAAATAATATTATTAAATATAAAGAAATTAAATTCCCAACCGCAGTTGTATTTAAAGCAATTTCTTTAAAGAATAAGAAAGATGAAGAAAAATTAAACCCTGTTTTAGCAAAAATTAAAAAAGAAGATCCAACTATTGAAGTTAGAAGAAATGTTGAAACTAAACAACTTTTAATTGGTGGTTTAAGTGAATCTCACTTACAATTTATTTTTGATAAAGTTAAAAATAGTTATGGGCTCGAACTTGTAATAGATGATCCAAAAATATGTTATAGAGAAACTATTAAGGGTGAAGCAACTGCAACTGGAAAATATATTAAACAATCTGGTGGAAGTGGATTCTATGGTGTTGTTGAAATGAAATTTGAGCCAAATGAAGAATCAATTTTCGCTGAAGAAATATTTGGTGGAAGTGTTCCTAAAAACTATTTCCCTGCTGTTGAAAAAGGTTTCTTTGAAGCTTTACAAAGTGGTTTATTAGCTGGATTCCCTGTAATCGGAGTAAAAGCTACTTTATTAGATGGTAAATATCATCCAGTTGATAGTAATGAATTAGCTTTCAAGATGGCAAGTATTTTAGCTTTTAAAGAAGCTTATATGAAATGTAGACCAACTATTTTAGAACCTATCTTAAAGATATCTATTTATATTAGCAATCAATATATTGGTGATGTTTTAAGTGATTTAAATAGTCGTAGAGCTAAAGTCCAAGAAGTTATTGATAAAGAAGATGAAACAACTTTAATTATTGCCCATATTCCTGAAAGTGAAACAATGGATTATGTCACTAAACTTAAAGCTTTAACGCAAGGTAGTGGTTACTTTAATAGAGAATTTATTGATTACGAAGAAGTTCCAGAATCAATGAAACAAAAAGTAATTAATGAATGTAGTTTATTAAAACAAGCTAAGTAATAACTAACAAAGGCTAGACTTAAAAATCTAGTCTTTTTAATTAAAAAGTGCGCAAAACCTATATATTTTTATTGATATTATGTTAGAATTAATACATGAAAAACGAACCAAGTACAATTAATAAGTATCAATATTATGATTTATTCAATTACGTAGAACGTGTTGGTAATTGTAATTTTGATCAAGTTAATTTCAATATTATCGATGCTTTAATATTTGCTACTTTATCATATTATTATTTTGATTTTATGAAAGATAAAGAAAATAGCGTACTAACATTAGATGAGGTTGTTCATATTTATCAAATGTATCCTGATTTAATGTATGAGGCCGATATTAAAAGTTTAAGAAATGATTTTCTTAGCCATTTAATAAAATATGCTCGTTATAAAAATTTGGAAATA
The DNA here is from genome assembly GCA_934168325.1 of uncultured Bacilli bacterium. Classification (GTDB taxonomy): domain Bacteria; phylum Bacillota_I; class Bacilli_A; order RFN20; family CAG-826; genus Onthovivens. The sequence goes on along the minus strand of CAKPNG010000064.1, from coordinate 2,538 downwards.
TCTAATTTTGTTCATAAAATATCTATTAAATCTGAGCAACAATTTTGTGCTTTATCTATTAAATTAAATCAAGATACAGTCTTTATTTCTTATGGTGGGACAGATGCTTCTTTAATAGGATTTAAAGAAGATTTTAATATGTCGTTTTTAAAAGTCATTCCATCTCAAACGTCTGCTAAAGAATATATTAAGAACCCTTACTTTAAGAAATTTAAAAATATTTATATCGGTGGTCATTCTAAAGGTGGAAATTTATCTTTATATGCTGGATTAACTTGTGAAAATACTTTATATAGAAGAATTAAAACAATTTTTAATTTCGATGGCCCAGGATTAAGTCATATCGAAAATAAAACTCGATATAAAAATATGGAAAAGAAAGTTATATCAATTGTTCCTAATATGTCGATAGTAGGTATGATTTTTACAGATTATAACGATACTTATGTTATAGAATCTTATAATACGGGTTTAATGCAGCACGATTCTTTTTCTTGGAAAATAGATGATAAAAATCATTTTATATTTGCTAGTCACCTTTCTAGAAGAAGTAAATGTTTAAATAAATCATTACAAAAATATTTTGCTAATCTAACTAATAAAGAAAGAAAAGCTTACATTGATATATGGTGGCTTATTGTAAAAGAAACTGATGCTAAGGATGTATTTGAATTTAGAGATAATTTAATAGGTAATTTCTATAAAATGATAAAAATCTATACTAAATTAACTAAAGATGAAAAAGCGATGTTTAAAAAGAATAGTTTATATTTCCTTAAAGCTTTAAAAGATGAAACTCTTCATTTTAATGATGAAGAATTTGCGGTTCAATTAGGAAAAGAAAGCATGTTTGATTATTTCCATATTTAAGTATAACCGCTTTCATAATGCTTACATATTAAATTAAAATAGTGTCGATATAATCGACATTTTTATTTTGTAAAAATTTCCATGTAAGTGCTTCCAACTCGATTTTTAATGAATTATTTTGCTTTAAAATATTAAAAATAGTGTTTATATTAGTGGTGTTTTAAGGAGGAAAAAATTATGAGAGATCAATTAAAAGAAATGTTTGATAACAACTTAAACGATGAAAGCTATGAAGAAGAAAAAAGAAGAAAAGAGGAAGAACAACAAATGTATTTAACTCTTTTAGGTGCTATGAGCATCAATACAATGTTTGGAAATAGAAGATTCTAATTGTTGTTATATATACATTTATATAAAGGGACCATTTGGCTCCTTTTATTTTACATTTATTAAAAATAATTCTTGATTATTAATAATTCCTTATATATAATTATTATCAATAAGGAAATAATAAATGGAAAGATTTACGATTCAAAGAAAATTAATCTTAGATGCTACTAAAGCACTAGGACACGCTAGAGTAAAAGATATAGCAGATTACTTGAATAAAAATTTATATTCAATATCTTTAGCAACTATATATCGTAATATTGATTCATTAGTATTAGACAACTTATTAAAAAGAGTTACTTTAAATTTAAAAGACGATTACTACGAAATAAGTGCTCAGCCAAATCATGATCACTTTATTTGTAAAAAATGTGGTAAAATTATAGATGTAGAACCTACAAATTTAAATTTTGCCCCATTTACTGATAAAGATGGTAATGAGGTTGAACAAATTACAACTACTTATTATGGTACTTGTAGTGATTGTCTTAAAAATGAGTAAATATTTATTAAATTTTGGAGGAAATTATATGAAGTATTTATGCTTAGTCTGTGGTATCACTTTTGAAAGTGATGATGAAAATCCAGTTTGCCCTGTATGTGGAGCTACTGGAACTGATCTAGAAGTTATCGAAGAAGAAAATAAGGAGGAGAAATAAGATGGCTAACAAATATGAAGGAACTGAAACATTAAAGAATTTACAAACTGCTTTTGCTGGAGAATCTCAAGCAAGAAATAAATATACTTACTTTGCAAGTGCTGCAAAAAAAGAAGGTTATGAACAAATCGCTGCTATATTCTTAGAAACAGCAGATAATGAAAAAGAACATGCAAAACTTTGGTTTAAAGAATTGGGTGGTATTGGTGATACTTTAACTAACTTAGAACATGCTGCTGAAGGTGAAAATTATGAATGGACAGATATGTACAAACATTTTGCTGAAGTAGCTGAAAAAGAAGGTTTTAAAGATTTAGCTCAAAGATTTAGATTAGTAGCTGAAGTTGAAAAACATCACGAAGAAAGATACAAAGCTTTATTCAATAATATTAAAGATAATGAAGTTTTCACAAAGAAGACTGGTATTAAAGTTTGGATCTGTAGAAATTGTGGTTATGTCCATGTTGGAGAGAGCGCACCTATGGTTTGCCCATGCTGCTTACACCCACAAGCTTACTTTGAATTAGAAAAAAAGAATTATTAATTTCTTAAAAAATAGTTGGGATTAGAAGGGTTTTCGATTGAAAACCCTTTTATATTGGAAGATTGTGTCCCTTTGTTGTAGGTCTCCCTAAAATTAAATACAATTAAGTATTACTTCCAAAAATTATATTTGCAA
>CAKPNG010000063.1 GCA_934168325.1 uncultured Bacilli bacterium | reverse complement strand
AATAGTTTTGTCATTCTAGTGAGAAGAAAGTGTCTATATTAATCGAAATAAGTGTCTACTTTTAGGTTACCACTCCAGTTACCACTCCATATTATTTGATTTTCCACTCCAAACTCCCTTGAATTTTCTTAAATTTTCTTGAAAACTCCCTTGAATTTTCTTAAATTTTCTTGAAAACTCCCTTGAATTTTCTTAAAATACAATTAGAAATACGTTTGGTAATAATATAAGAGGGGTTGATAACTATGTATTTTAAAAGAAAAATTGATTCAAAATTATATACATGGCTTAATAATGAAGATAGAAGTCCTGCATTGGTTGCTGGTATAAGACAATGTGGAAAAACAGAAACTATAAGACAATTTATTACTCAAAATGGATATCAAATCGTAGAAATAAATTTTTGGACCAATCCAGATTTTAGATTAGATTTTGAAGGTAAATTAGATGTAGATACTATAATTTCTAATCTTTCACTTAGATTTCCTAATATAGACTTTAATCCTAAAAAATTAATATTATTCTTTGATGAAATTCAAGATTGTCCAAGAGCAAGACTATCATTTAAGAACTTCAAAGTAGATGGCAGATATATTGTTATTGGTAGCGGTTCTTATTTAGGTATTAATGGTTATGTCATTGGAGATTCTACACCAACACCTACTGGGTACGAAGATGTTTTTCATATGAAAACAATGGATTTTGAAGAATTTTTATGGGCTTTAGGATATAAACAAGAACAAATTAATTTTTTGTATGAGTGCTTTGTTAATAGAAATGCAATACCATTAAACATGCATAACTTATATAAAGATATTTTCAATAAATATCTATGCATTGGCGGATTTCCTAAGGTAGTTAAGGAATATATTAGAACTAATAAGATTATAGACGCGTTCAAGGTATTAAATAGCACTGTATTTGATATGAAGACTGACTTTGGTAGAAGAATGAACAATAGTGGTAGTCCTGTATTTAAAGCTGCTGAAGTATCAAGAATTCAAAATGTATTTGACCTAATTCCAACATTTCTTGCTAAAGAGAATAAAAGATTTATTGTTTCTAAAGTGCAAGGTGGAACACAATATGATAAAAATGATGCAATTGAATATTTAAAACAAGCTCATATTGTTCAAAAAGTTTATAACTTAGAAGCACCTTCATTGCCATTACAGGGTATGCGAATCGAATCACAATTTAAATTATTTCCTGAGGATATTGGAATCGTTTCTGCTATGTATGGATTAGATTTTGTAGCAGCAGTAAATAGAGGAGAATTAGGACAAGGCAAGGGAGCATTATATGAAGCATTAGTGTTTGATGGGCTAAGTAAAGCTGGTATTGAACCGTTTTATTTCGCTAAGAATAGTGGCTTAGAAATAGATTTTGTAATTTCTTATGGTGGCAATGCTACTTTAATCGAGGCTAAAGCTAAGAATGGTAATACCAAATCTAGTAAAACTGTTATGAATCATCCAGAACTCTATGGTAAAACTAAACTTATTAAAATTGGCGATTACAATATTGGTGGTAATGATGATATGATCACAATACCCCATTATCTCGTCTTTATATTAGGTAAACTTAAATATGATTTTTGATATTATTTCGTGGCCTAATAAATAAGCGTCACCTATTTACTAATAAATTTAATGAAAATTAAAATATAACTTTATCTAGTACGTTAAGGGTGTATTTTGTGGATAATTTTAAAAAAATGCCCCCTTAACTAGATAAATACCCCTTTAAGTGTTATAATATTATCATCATAAGGGGGCATCTATTATGGAATTTGAAATTATTAACGGATTATATCCTAGAGAAAAGTACCTTACAAAAATTAGGGGCTTTTATCATGAGTGTGAAATTATAAAAGTGCTAACAGGTGTTAGACGTTGTGGCAAGTCTTCTATAATGAATCTAATTATGGAGGAATTATTAAAAGATGGTGTAAGCAAAGATAACATTCTTTATTTTAACTTAGATAAGAAACCTTACGAGAATATCGAAGCTCCTAAAGAATTAGATGAACTAATAGCAAAAAATAGTACTACTGAAGGGAAAAAATATTTATTTATTGATGAAGTACAAAATGTTAATGGTTTTGAAAAAGTAATAAATGCTTGGCGAGAAGAAAGAGATTATTCAATTTTTATTACGGGCTCTAATTCATATCTACTTTCTGGAGAACTTGCTACTAAACTTACTGGCCGCTATATTGAATTTAATATTTTGCCGTTATCATTTGATGAATATTTAGATATGAAGAAATTCTATGGAAAAGAAATATCTATCAATGAAACAGATGAACTTAGAAATTATATACTTGAGGGCGGATTCCCATATGTCCTTAATTTAAATTCGATGAATGATAAAAGAAGATATGTTCAAAATCTAATAAGTGAGATATTTGAAAAAGATATTAGAAAAAGAGTAAAGATAAGAAATAGATCTGTTTTTGATGCGGTATTAAGATACATAATAAATAATTTTGGATCTACTACTAATATTCAAAACATTGTTGAAGACTTCGAAAAAAATGGAGTTTCAATAAAAAGGGAAACTGTTAAAAGGTATATTGAAGTTTTAATAAGTGCAAAGATAATAATGCCATGTGAAAGATTTGATATGAAATCAAGAAAGTCTTTAATGGGCGAAAAGAAATTTTATCTTTCAGATTTATCATTTTATTATGCACTTAATATTGATAATAGAATAAATTATGGACCTGCACTAGAAAATGTTGTATATATTTATGCTTCAAGTAAAGATTATTCTATTAGTGTTGGAAAAATTGGAAAACTTGAATGTGATTTTATATTAAGAGATAATGAAATGAATTATTCATATGTACAAGTCGCATACACAATTTTAGCAAATAAAGAAACTGAAGATAGAGAATATAGAAGTCTTGAAAGCATTACCTGGGATAATTATCCAAAGTATTTATTAACGCTAGATTGGTTTTTGCAAAAAAGAAACGGTATAATTCATGCAAATTTAATTGACTTTATAAGGAATAATAGAAACTTTTAATTATTTTAACGACTCTAAAATAAGTGTCTACTTTTAGGTTAACACTCCTAAACTTCCTTGAATTTTCTTCAATGAAGAAGTAAATATATTTTTTTACTATTGGTTAAATACATAATACATCTATCAGACAACATGATCTTTTTAAATTCATTGTATTAATGTTTTTATAAAGATAGTACATTTTTTGAAAATCTTTTAAGGAAATGTCACATTTACAAAAACTACAAAAACTTGCAAAAAAAGTAGATAAAAATTGATTTTATATATATTTATAGTATAATTTAGGTACTAAAAATACAAAAACTTGCAAAAATAGTAGGTGAATTTATGGAAATTAAGCGTGATAAATACTTGAATAACTTAATCGAAAGAAAGAATAACGGATTAATTAAAATTGTTACTGGCCTTAGAAGATGTGGAAAATCTTATTTATTAAACAATATATATAAAGATTATTTACTATCAAATGAAATAAAAGAAGAACAAATAATAAGTTTTTCTTTTGATGTTTTAGAAAATGTAATGGTTCTTGATAAATATCTTCCTAAAGAAAAGACATTAAAATATGATTCAAAAAGCAATTATATTGTTAACCCTAAAAAGTTTATTCTTTATATTAATGACTTAACTAAAGAAAACAAAGAGTATTATTTTTTACTTGATGAAATTCAATTACTCGATAACTTTGTTATGGTATTAAATGGTTTTTTAAAGCATAATAATTTTGATGTTTATGTAACTGGAAGCAATTCAAAAATGTTATCTTCAGATATTATAACTGAATTTAGAGGTAGAGGGGATCAAATACATTTATATCCATTATCTTTTAAAGAATTTTTCGAAGCTAAATCTCAATCTTTTGATGATGCTTACCTTGAATATCAATATTATGGGGGCATGCCTTATTTATTAAATATTGATAGCGAAGTAAGTAAACAAGAATATTTAAAGAGTCTATTTACAGAAATCTATATTAAAGACATTACAGAAAGAAATGGAATAAAAGACATTGATTCTTTTAGCAAATTATTAAAAATTTTAGCAAGTTCGATCGGCTCATATACAAATCCAACCAAACTTGAAAATTCATTTAGAAGCATTGAAAACATAGATTATGGCCATGTTACAATCAAAAAACATATTGATTTTATTAAGGACGCATTTTTATTATCTGAGGCAAATAGATATGATATAAAAGGAAAAAAATATATTGGCTCTAATTCAAAATATTATTTTACTGATATCGGTTTAAGAAATGCTCTAATTAATTTTAGACAAACTGAACCAACTCATATTATGGAAAATATAATTTACAACGAATTAATTTCTAGAGGATACTCTGTTGATGTTGGAATTGTTGAAATTAGTGAAAAAAATGATAATGGGAATTACGTTATAAAACGATTAGAAACCGATTTTATTTGTTATAAAATAAATGAAAAAATCTATATTCAATCAGCTTACTCTATGGAAACACTTGATAAAGAAATTCAAGAAAAAAGATCTTTAATCAATATTAAAGATAATTTTAAAAAAATGATAATTGTTAAAGATTCAATTAAACCATATTTAACAGAAGAAGGAATTGAAGTAATAAACTTAAAGGATTGGCTTTTAAAATAATATAAATTATTAATGCATCTACTAAAAATACAAAAACTTGCAAAAAAAGTAGATATAAATCACAATTTATAAGATTTTTGCTTATTGTCATAATTATTTACAAAATAGATTCACTTTATAGAGAAGATTAGTAACGGGCCATACGACTTTTAGCTATCTGTTTATGATGTTTATGTCATGTTAAAATGAAATGGGTTAAATCTAAAATTAAATCATTATATTATTGTAATCGTTAATAGATTTAATTTTGATGTTTTTATAGAAGTAACAATTAATGCTTTTTTACGCAATGAGTAGATTAATCTCAACGAACTGATGATAATAGTTTATAATGACAGAATAGAAATTCTATCTATAGGCATTATACCTTTATTACAAACAATAGAGGGCTTTTATGAAGGCCATTCAATTCCTGTAAATGACAAATTATCAGAAATTTTTCTTCAATTACACATAAGTGAAAAGACTTGAAGGGGTATTCCAACTATTGTTTCAAAATATGGAAAAGTAATTTCATTGAAAGACAACAACATTATAATTACTATTCCATTTAATCAAATAAATAATGTTGGTGATAAAACACTGAACATATCCGCTATTAAAGTTCTGGCAGAAATACGGAATAATCCAAATATTACAAAACATCAATTAATGATTAAATGCGATTTAGGAAAGACGTCAATCGATAATATAATCAAAAAGTTAAAAGGAATGAATTATATTGAAAGAATTGGTACTAATAAAAAAGGGTATTGGAAAGTTAACAAATAACTATCTAATTGAAGCCTAAATAGTTAATGTTGATTCTTCGCCATTTCTTAGTTTATCTATTCCATTGATTTGTAAAGAATAATAGATATTTTTAATTATTTTTCAAAAATCTCTCGGAATGAAAACTGAAAATCTCTCCGAATACTATTGATATTTTTACAATTTTTTAATGGGTTAATTTAAATTGTTAAATCCGTTTTTAAAAAATAACGACTTATCGTATTTATTTGTAGTTTAATTAAAACATT
>CAKPNG010000062.1 GCA_934168325.1 uncultured Bacilli bacterium | reverse complement strand
AAACGAGAGCAAACGCAGGAGCAGAGAACAGAAAAGGATAGCATGTATGAACTGTCCGCAAAAAATGACCGACTGATCTGCAACAGCGCGAGGGAAGAATTATACGGCAAGGCAATGAAAATCCCGAAGTTAATATATACAGTTATGTCACCGAAGAAACTTTTGACGCCTATTTATATCAGCTTGTAGAGAACAAGCAGAAGTTTATCGGTCAGATTATGACTTCAAAATCGCCTGTGCGTTCAGCGGAAGATGTTGACGAGCAGGCACTTTCTTATGCCGAGATTAAAGCTCTTGCAACAGGTAATCCGTATATAAAAGAGAAAATGGATTTGGATGTTGCGGTGTCAAAACTCAAGCTGTTAAAGCAGAACCATTTGAGTCAGAAGTATGCTCTTGAGGATAAGATTATAAAGTTCTATCCGCAGGAGATAAAACGCTTTGAAGAACGAATTGATGGATATAACTCGGATATTGAAAGAGTGAAAAACAACACAATTCTCAATGATGACGGATTCTCCGATATGGTTATTGAAGATGTATCTTATTCCGAAAAGAAAGCTGCCGGAACAGCGATACTTGCCGCTTGTAAGGCTATGACTTCGCCCGAACCGAAAGAGATTGGATCATATCGAGGCTTTAAATTGGAACTGTCATTTGAAACCTTTGAAAAGCAATATGTATTAACTCTTGTAGGTTCACTGCGTCATTCTGTTCCGCTCGGCGCAGATATTTTCGGAAATATATCCCGTATAGATAATATGATCTCATCTTTACCGGATAAAATGGCAGGCTGTAAAGAACGACTTGTTGACACGAAAAATCAGCTTGAAAACGCAAAAGCGGAAGTCGAACGGCCGTTTCCGCAGGAAGAAGAACTCTCAAAAAAGAATGAACGTTTAGCTGAACTTAACGCTTTGCTTGATATGAACCATACGGAAAATGAGATTGCTGATGGAGAGCAGGAAAATAATAATAATATGGAAAAAACATGCAGAGAAGTTACAAGACAGAAGTCTTTATAGTTATTAGTTTATATGAAATTTTGCATTATTATAAAGATTCATATATAATTATCCCATGGATTTTTATATATGGGAGTGTCTATAATGAAGGATTTGGAAAAACTTATTCATATATTTATGGATGAGTGTAAATATATGAAAGGATTAAATGACAAAACGCTTAAAGCTTATTCAATTGACTTGAAACAATATGTTATTTTTTGTACGAATAGAGAATGGTGTTTACGAGAAACTGTAGAAGAATATATTAAGGCTTTATACATGAAGTATAAGCTCAAAACCGCTAAAAGAAAAATTGCATGTTTAAAAACTTTTTTCAAATACTTGGAGAATAATGATTGGGTAGTATCAAGTCCATTTCACAAAATAGTGTTGAAGCGTAGGGATCCGATAGTTTTACCAAAGGTGATACCTACTTCTGTGCTTACACAAATACTTGATGAAGCTTATTTGAAACTTTGCACAAAGGGACATTCGGCGTGTTATTACAAATGTATTTTGAGAGATGTTGCTGTTATGGAATTGTTATTCGCAACAGGTGTAAGAGTTCATGAATTATGCAACCTTAGAATAAATGATGTGGATTTAAAAAATAAACATATTAAAGTGTATGGGAAGGGAGCCAAAGAGAGATATATACAGATAACCAATAGGGATGTAGTTTCTGCTTTAAGAAGGTATCAAAAAGAATATATTGGTAAAATAAACGAAACCGGATTTTTCTTTATTAATAACAGAGGCCGTAAACTATCCGAACAATCAGTTCGCTTTATGGTTGATAAATATGCTAAATCAGTTAATGCGGAACTGCATATTACTCCACACATGTTTCGCCATACAGTGGCAACTCTTTTATTGGAAGAAGATGTTGATATACGCTATATACAAGAGTTTCTTGGACATAGTTCAATAACTACAACCCAAATATACACTCATGTTAGCCTCAATGCTCAGAAAAAAATTCTTTCAAAAAAACATCCGAGAAATAAACTTAAAGTTAATAGCAATACATAAACTACCGGCAGCAATTTTTAATTGCTGCCGGTAGTTGCAGGATAACTAATAATTATCTTTTATAGAAATGGAGTAATAATGAATATTAAATTGATTTGTGATTTTAATGAAAATTTTGACAGTAAAACCGACGTAGGCCATATTAATGATCATCAAACCAAGGAATTATTTGAAAAAATAAATAATGCAATTAAAGAATTAGGATATAATTGTGAAATTTTCGGAGGAACCAATGAACTTATCCGTGCATGTGATAACGAAACGATTGATCAAAATTCAATATATATAAATTTATCAGATGGAACAGATACTCCTTATAGTCGTGTTCAAATCCCTGTTATGTGTGATATTCTTAATTTGAAATATTCCGGTGGCGGCACCTTTGAAACCGCACTTACAACAAATAAATACTATTCTTCTCTTGCAGTTAGAAATCATAACTTATTAGCTCCGAATAGTATTATTGTAACTAGTGTAAGCGATTTGGAATATACACCAAATTTTGAAAAATATATGATAAAGCCAAATTCAGAAGGCTCTTCAATAGGAATAAACAATAAAAGTGTCTGTGATAATAAAACTTCAGCAATTAAACAAGCAAAAGAGCTTATGGTTGATTTTAGCGAAATAATTATTGAAGAGTATATCGCAGGATATGATGTCACGTGCTTTGTTATCGGAAATGAAAAAATCATTTTGAATGAGCCCCTTATAATAAAACACCACAATAAAATGTTCTTTGAAAATGAGGTTATGGGTTACGCAGAACATGCTAACAAGACGCGTATCTTTTTACCTTGTGATGATTATTTAGAACAAAAACTCATCAATGATATCAAAAACACAAGTGTTAAAATAAAGAATATATTCAATATTAAAGACTTTTGTAGAATTGACTATAGAATAACAGAATCAGGTGAAGTATATTTCTTAGAAATCAATACTGTTCCTGCAATAAGCATGGATAGTCAAGTTGGAGTTATTTGTAAGCACTTGAGTATTGAATTTAATGAATTCGTTAAAATGATATTAAATACAATATTAAAACGCTTTAATCATGAGTAATTGTTAATAACCAAGGATCAAACCTAAAATTCTTAAACGAAATGTACTCATCACCAATTAATCTATGTTCTATGTCCTCCTCTATTTCCTGTTTCCAATCTTTAAACCATAAGTAAGGCAAAGTGTTTTGGTCATATTCATTTGCAATGTTAATAGCCACAGCAGTATAATTATCACATTTGTTTTTTAATGACTCATTTTGATCATAAAAGAAATCTTGCACAAGACCTAAAGAATACTTCACTTTTAAAATTATGCTTATATCAATTTCTGTGTTCTTATTTTGTTCTAAATATTCTTCTAATTCATAAAAATATTTTTCATAACATGAGTTATTAACGATAGCATAACAAACCATTAAGTTGTTTTTTACAGTAATGTCTACATATTTTGATTCGTTATAAAACAGGGCTTTTTCTAAGCAATTTATTGCTTCATCATACTCGCCTTTAATCATAAAACAGTTTGCCAAATTATTTAATGTATAAGAAATTTCATGAATTCTCAAAGTTTCTAATAGATTTATAGAATCATTAAATTCCTTTATAGCATCATCAAATTTCCCCTGCCAAAACAAATCAAAGCCTTTGTTCGTTAAAGTTTCAGCCAGCATCACTTGATTTTTAGTCTGTTTACATTCTTTTATTAATAGATTAAAACTATTTTGGACAATTTCTCCCCTATAATATTCCATTGAACTGATAAGAAAGTTGTTATATTTTGTTTCACCATTATTAAAATCCCGATATAAATCATCATATATTATTTTTGCTTCTCGCCTTTTTCCTTCAATATTAGATAATATACGTTGTTTCATATCAAGAAGTTCATATTTTTTATTATTAAATTTGTTAGAATGCATTGCTAAATCAATTTGATTTATTGCAGCGCTTTTTTTAATACAAATGTTTAATATTTTAATTTTTATAATTATAAATTCATATTCATTTGATAGTAAATTCGCTTTGTCATTTTCTACTATTTCTAAAGCACAACCGTAATTTCCAAATTCATAAAAACATTTGCAAATTTTAAATAATTGTTCACTAGACAAATTATCATAATATTTATATATACGTAAAAAAATATTTTCAGCCATTGAATATTCATTAATATTATAAAAATATGAACCTGCTTCAAAATTTTTTTCAATACGATCAGGAGATTCAGATTCCCATGAAAAATACGATATGTTATCATAAAACGAATTTATATTATCTTGGAATAATTCTTTATTATATTTAATATAATCGTAAAAGTATTTAGTATATAATTTATAGTTATCGTCTTTTCTACATACTGGTATAATATATTCTTTATATTGATTGTTACAACAAACAATAGTCTTATCACTAAATGGTTTTAACATCAATAATTTCTTTTCATATATTAATTTTCGAATCCGTGTTTCTATCTCGGTTCTAGGTAAATTAATATATATGCTATGATATACAAATTCAGTAATATTTGTTAATTGTTCAAAACTGAAATTGTATTCAATAAATACTAAGGGAAATAATATTATCAAATCATAATTGTATTCTTTATCTATGCCTTTTCCTTTTATAAATTCATTACAAGCTTCAGGTATTGTAGAACTATTACTAGAATTTATAATAGCGTTATAAGTTGTTTTATCCAAAGTTATAATTGATTTATCTTTAACTAAACTATAATTTTTATCATAAAATTTAAAAAGTAACTGCTTTAATACTCCGGGATATCCGTCACATATTTTAAAAAGATGTTCAATATAATTGCGATTTTTATTTGATATACTAAATATATTTTTTAATATGTTAGTAAAATATATACTATCTTCAAATTTTTTTATTTCGATTGGTATATGTGGTAAATTAGGCAACTGCATTGATAATATTTCATTATCATTATATTTATCTTCATCTAAAGAAATGATGAATCTTGATTGGACATTCTTAAAGCTTTGAACTGTCTTTAAAATTTGAAAAATAGGATTAATATAATATTCGTCACAATCAGTAAGATTTTTGAACACAACAACAGCTTTATCGTTTTTAAACAATTCCTTAAGATATTTACTAATGACATAAATTGAAGATTCTTGATAATTACTATTATCTAAGAATTGACAATTGATATCACATAAACAAGCAAATAAATTAGCCATATCTGCATTAGAAATTGTAAGTATTTCTTCTACAATGTTATTTGTTGTTTTTAAAATTTTTTGTAATTATTTTTTATAAATCGCATAAATTTATCGTTATTATTCTTGTATAAAATATCAGTAATGTATTTTAATGCGTTTTTTCTTTTAGTTTGCTCAAAATCAAAAATCAAGAAAAATATCTTTTCATTTTCATCTTCTAATTTATCAATAAAAAAATTTTTACCAGCATGACTTTTACCATATACTAATAATATGAAATTATTACTTCCTGATATATAATCGTTTGCTAGTTTTCTTTCGTCTGTTCTATCAACAAAGTGAAAATTAAGTAATTCAGTATTAGTCATATTTACCTCCGAAAAGATAATTATTAGTTATCCTTTATTTTTTATAACTAATTGTAAATATATTTGCTATTTAGGTCATCATTAAAAACTCAATAAAAACTGTTTAATATTGGTCTTTAATATGCAATTATTTTAACAATAGATAAGGTGTTTTATTAAATTCAACCTGTATTGAAAAAAGCAGGTTATACAAAATTAAAATGTAGGGTCTTTAGCGGTTCAATTATTGAACCGCTTTTTTGCAGGATAATATCTAATTATCGTGTGATCTTGTAATAACTATAAGTTGTTGTTAGTTAAATTAGAAATTGAATTT
>CAKPNG010000061.1 GCA_934168325.1 uncultured Bacilli bacterium | reverse complement strand
TGTTTTAATTAAACTACAAATAAATACGATAAGTCGTTATTTTTTAAAAACGGATTTAACAATTTAAATTAACCAATCAAAAAATATCCAATATTTTGGGTTACATATTTTGTGGATGAAACTTTTTCTTCGTTTTCTTCCTTTAATTTCTTATTTAATTCAGCAACAATCTTTTCAAAATGTTCAATTGGGTTTTCATATTGCTTTTTAAGATCGTTAAAATAACCTAGAATTTTATAGTTTTTGTTGCTAGACTTTTTTGTTTCTTTATTGTAAGTTGTCTCACAAATTTGCAAATAATAATCGTTATTCTTTTTAAATTTTCTCAAGAAATAAGCCATGAAATATCCTCCAAAATGTAATACACTTGATTACACTAGATATTATATCATATATTAAATAAATTGCAATATAAAAAATAAAAAAATACATATATACTATGTATATATGTATAAGCATTAAAATTATTACAATTATTAATTACAAGCGGAATATTTCTAGTGTACTAATGCAAAAGACGGGTATAGTTATATTCTTATTAAATTATTTAAAATTTAATAAGAAATTCTTTAAAGATATTACTTCTATTTTTTTATTATCTATTTCTATATTTCTTTCTTCATTATAAGTAACAATAATTAATCTATAATTTTTATCTTTAGAGCTATTTACAAATGCTATTAAATTTGATATTTTTTTATTATATGCATCATAATCATTTATAGAATAAGCAACTTGAATAGCAGTATTTGAATTAGATAAATATAAATCAATATCAACTTTATTACCTTTTAAATAATAAAGATTATCTTTATTATTTCTATATAAGTGAATTGCTACTATATTTTCTAATAAAGTTGTTCTTTTATCGTCTAAAAATAGATTTAGTATTCCATTATCCATAAAATAATATTTAAGATTACTATTTTTATCTAAAAAAGAACTATAATAATTTTTAATTGTAAATAATAAGAATGCATCTATACAATAATTACAATAATTAATAATTACATCTTTAGAAATTTTATATCCAATACCAGTAATAATATTTTGTATTTTAGTATAAGAAAGATTTTGTTTAACAGATTCTGCTATTTTTTTAATCATTAATTTTATTCCGTTTTCATTTCTTACATCATTATGAACAATTATATCGTTATATAATACTTTTTGATAAACGCTAGAAATATATTCTCTTTTATTTTTAAATAATAAAGATTCTGGAAATCCTCCATTTTCAAAATAAATATTTAATATATTATTTATTGTTGCTATATCTTTATAAGAATAGCCTTCTTTATATATATCATGAGCTTTTAAATATTCAATAAATGAATAAGGATATATTTCTTTTGTAATATATCTTCCACCAAGTTTACTAGCTACTTCTTTAGATAACATTTTAGCGTTACTACCTGTTATATCTACTTTATGACCTTGATTAGCTATTCTAATAGCAAACATTTCCCATCCATCTATATTTTGTATTTCATCAAAGTAAAAATAATGTTTTTTATTAGTTAATTCTTCAGCAACTAAAATAATATCTTCAAAATCAGAGACATTAAAACCAATTAAGCGTTCATCATCAAAATTAATATAAATAATTTGATTCCATTCAACACCTTCTTTAATTAAATCTTGAACTCTTTTATATAAAAGAGTAGTTTTTCCAGCTCTTCTTAAACCAGTTAAAACATAATTAGCATTCTTTTCTAAAATTAAGTCTCTATCGACTATTTTTGCTTCTTTAATTACTTCATGTTGGTCAAATATTACTCTTTTAATTAAATCATGGTTCATAAATCTTCTCTTCCTTTCGACTATATTCTACAATAACTAATTACTTTTGTCGACTATACTCGACAAAATATAGTGGTTTCTGTCGACTATACTCGACAAGATTAAGAAATATTAGATATAAATAAGAATAAAGATAGAGATTTAATCCACATTAAAAGGAGTAACTACTAGTTACTCCTCATTAAAATTAAATAATTAATTTATATTTATTTAATATAAATTATTTTAGTATCACCTAGATTATCGATTTCTTCTTTATTAAATCTATCTTTATTTACTTTCATTAATGATTCATATAATTTTATTTTCTTATCATCAAAGTTATCTAATAAGATGAAACTAATAAATAAATAAGTAACACTAGCTAAACCAATATAACTTCCTGAATAAGAGAATATAATACCTAAAGGATAATTACTTACACCAGTATAATGATATAAAACATTTTTACTTTCTACTAAGTAATAATCACTACTTTTATTAGCATCTCCTCTAAAGGTGTAATAACTAATACCATTAATAATAGTTTTATTAATAATTCTATGAACAACTAACTTATTAGTTTTTTCATTTTTATAAGCATATATATCATATAATTTAATATCTTCATCTTTTTCTACTTTTTCTAAAGATATTAAGGAGAATGTTTTAATTTGATTATTTAAATTCTTATCTACTAGATAAGAATTATATTCATTTTTATAACTCATTGATCCTGTAGTAATAGTAATATATGTAATATTACGTATTTCATATATATTATTATTACATTTAGAATATATTGAAAAAGATAATACAAATAAAAATAATATAGCCCATATAGAATCCCATATAATCTTTAATACTTTATTTCTTTTCTTATTCTTTATTTTTAAATTATATCTTTTAATAATAGTAGGTTCTTCTATATCTTCATTTAATTTAACATTAGATGAATCTATTATTAAATTAATTCCTTTATTATTATTAGTATTTATTATATATTTTCTATTACGATTATCATTTATACGAGTATAAGAAAGATTTAAATCTTTCTTATATTCTTTATCTAATTTATTATTCTTTATTTTATTTTTAAATAAAGAATAATTCTCTAAGATAATTAATATAATAATTATAAAGATTATCGTAAGTAATAATATATTTATTAATAAAGATTGATTAGTTTTAGACATATATATTTATTATTATAAGAGATTATTATTAATAATTATATAATTATTAATATATTATTTATTAGTAGTATTATTATTAAAACCTATTTCATAGTCAATAGTACCATCTTTACTAGGGTGATAATCTTTACTAGTTATCACCCAAGCTGATATTCCTACTCCTATTAAACTAGATAGTAATAATAAAGTTATTATTAGTTTTTTCATGGTTATTTACCTAGATTAGTAAATGAATGTGATGGAAGAGATGTAATATCTTTTGCCCTTAGCTGTAATATCAATTGTATTTGAAGGAGTAGCTAATTCTGCCTCGTAGTCAGTAGGTTTTTTTACACCAGTTAAGTCGAAAGGTTTTCCACTTACTGTAACAGTAGTTGAATCAGAACCATAAGTACACATTTTTACAATAACTTTTTTACACTCGACACTTAATTGTATTGATAAAGAGCCGGTAACACTTTTAGTACCAAATTTAGCTCCATT
Organism: uncultured Bacilli bacterium; assembly: GCA_934168325.1. Taxonomy (GTDB): domain Bacteria; phylum Bacillota_I; class Bacilli_A; order RFN20; family CAG-826; genus Onthovivens. The sequence continues at coordinate 2,537 of CAKPNG010000061.1, read as the reverse complement.
TATTGAATTTGGATAGCCTTTTGTTATGGTTGCAGAAGTTACAATACTTTCGCCATCAGTAGTTTTAATAAAATCTTCCCATTTTGTTTTTTCAGTTGATTTATCAGATTTATCACTTAAAAATGTATATACAGTAGTTTTATCTTCACTAGGTGTTGGAGTTTCTGATTTTTTAGTAACTGTAATATTAACTGTGGCTGTGATTTCAGGATTTTCTTTACTAGTAACTGTTACAGTTGTTGTACCTTCTTTAACACCAGTTACAACACCTTTTTCATCGACTGTAGCAATAGTTTCATCAGTTGATTTATATGTAACTTCCTTATTTGTTGCATTATCTGGAGTTACTGTAGCTGTGATAGCTTTTGTAGTACCTTCTTCTAAAGAAATATCAGTATTAGTTACTGTAATACCAGTAACTTTAATATCTTCAATTACAGGATCAGCAATTTTTTCACTAGAAATATAAGAAACACGAATGAATGTGCCTGTTTTACTTCCCCAATCACCTAAAATTGCAGTGACTTTATAAGTAGCACCATCAATAAATGAGCTTAAATCATAATAATTAGTAGCTATATTTCTTTCAGTTCCTTCATCAAAATAGAAGCCTGGTTTTGGAGTTTCTTTATATTTAGCTGTAAAGACTACTTTTTTGACACCTAATTGATCATCATCTTCTCTAGCCATTAAATCAGCATAAGTAAATTCGACTGCTTCTTGATCAGCGATTTCTTCAAATTTATCAAGTTTAGCAAATGTTGCAGTGTTTGTAAATTGACACCATCCGTTAAATTTCTTTACTTTGCCTTCAATAGAAACATAATCACCAACAGCATATTCAGGTGTGGTTTCCAAATAAACTTCTAAATAGCCAGTACCATCATAGATTGTAAATCCTCTTTCATTAACCGCGACAACTTTAGCATTAGAAACATTATATGTTTTACCTGTTTCAGCAGTTTTATTTTCAACTAAGATTTCATTTAAAGTGTAATTTTTAACTGGAATAAGTTCAGTAGTAGCAACTAATTCATTTTTATCTGCTACAACTGTAAATTTCTTAGTTTCTTTAACATCAGTACCATTAAATGTTAATGATTTTAATTCATAACCTTCTTCAACTGTATAAGTAAATGTTACTTCAGTTCCTAAAGGTAATTCTTTAGTAATATCTGTAGAATAATTAAAAGTAATATGTTCACCAGTAACATTTACTTTATATGTTTTAACTGGTGGTTCTTCTTTAGTTAATTTAACTTCAAAATTATTTGTACCTTCAACTAATACAAAGTGATCATCATCGAATAATGTACCATTGAAATATGTTTCATAAGTATAGCCATCTTCTACAAGAAGATCAAAGAATACTTCAGTACCAACATCCAATAAATCACCAGGTAATACTTTTGTAAAATCTTCTAAAGTAAAATCAATAACGACTAATTCATCTTCAGTATAAGTGAACGAAACTTTCTTAATAGGCGTAACTTCATTTTCTACTTCATATTTAAATTCATAATTAACGCCTTCTTTGAAGTTATAATTACATGTATAAGTATAACCTTTACCACTAGCTAATTTACCAGTTGGATCAACTTTAGTCATAACTACTTTATCAGTATTAATATATAAAGCATCGTCTTTTAAGACTTTGCCTTCATCTAAAGTTAAAGTAATATCGTGTTTCCCAGCAGTTAATTTGCCATCAACTAAGCCATCAACAGTTAAAGAAGCACTTGCTACTGTAGGAATTGTAACTTCACCAGTATAAGTTTCTCCTGGAACTGGAGTATCTTCATTAACTCCACCAACTTGAATAGTATATTTAAAAGCAACACCATCAAAAGCTTTATTTAAATCAGTAAAGTTCTTTGTTTGTTCTTCAGCTGCTAAATCTTTCCAAGCGATTTGAGGGTTAACTCCACTAGTCCAACTAAATGTAAATGTATATTCAAATCCAGTTGTTTCTAATTCACTCTTAAGCCATGTTTTATAATCAACTACTTCATCTTTTGGTAAAGTAATATAACTTTCAAGTGTAGTAAGTCTAGTTCCACTTAAAGCTTCTTTAGTTTCTTTATCGATTGCAACTGTAGAAATCTTTAAATGTGGTTGATAAGGTTTAGAAACTAAATCCCAATAACCATTAGCTGCACAAGCATAAGGTGTGTCAACTAAATCAACACCTTTAATAGCTTTAACATTATATGTTTTTGATAAATGCTCATTTCCATGCCATTCTTTAGGTGCATCGAATACTACTTTTTCACTAGCATCTTTTTCAGTGACCTCTAAACTCATTTCTTTACTTCCAATGGTAGCAATTTCAAAAGGAATCTCGCCATCATTAGAAACATAACCGCCATTGACTGTCCAAGCAGCATAACCAGTACCAATTAAAGCACCTACGCTTAAGACACCAATTAGTAATTTACCAACTTTTTTCATAAAACCTCCCCTCGTATAGTAGTAAATGTATAAAACAGCAATTTGATCATTTGAAGTTTTATACCTAACAGCCCTACTAAAACAAC
>CAKPNG010000060.1 GCA_934168325.1 uncultured Bacilli bacterium | reverse complement strand
CTTGCAAATATGGTTTTCGGAAGTAATACTTAATTGTATTTAATTTTAGGGAGACCTACAACAAAGGGACACAATCCTGGAGATATTCTCATCGCACTACCATTGCCATATGAATTATATGGCTTAGCTTTATTATTTAAAGCATCTATTGCCCATTTTTTAAATAAATATCCAAATTCTACATCTTTATTTAATAAATAAATATTACTAAATTCTTTAATTAAATCATTTTGAATAGATAATAATGATTCTTTATCATATTTAATTGGATAATGTCTTAATAATACTTTCATAACTCCTAAAGTTAATAAAGAATCATCAGTCATATGAAAATTATGATTATATATCTCAAAATCTTTAGTTTTAATTGGATCAAATTCATAAATAGATCCAACCATATCACCAATAATTGCTCCTAACATAATTGATACTCCTTAAATATGATTAATATTATTATAACTAAATAACTAATTATTATATTTATAAACTATTTTATGTACATTTTTAAGGACAAATTATAATTATTAATTATTATTCCAATACAAAAGGAAGTAGAATTTTCTACTTCCTCATACACATTTAATTTCAGAGTTTTATTAGATAAATTATCTAGATTTTATAAAAAGACCTTTTTCATTAAAATAACCAATTTCATTATAATTTTCATCACGAACTCTTTCTAATTCATCAACTATAATATTAGTTTTGTTGCCTAATTCATCATATAAATAATTGAAATCACCCTTAGTATATTTTCTTCCATCAATTATATAATACTTAGTAGTTATTTCTTCACTAGATGGTGTATTAGCCCAATCCATTATAGCTTTACCAACATTTTTTATATTTAAATCATTATGATCATCAATATCACTAAAATGAATATTACGTTCTCTTAATCTTTGAGATTCTTTTTCATAAAATTTATTATATTGATCCCATAAATAATCATATTGAGATTCATAATTTTTACTATCATTATCATCAAAAGATAAGTATAAAGCATCCATTTTTCCAATTAGATCATTAGCTAATTCTAAATCACTTAAGCCAAAATAATTATTATAAATAGCAATTAAATAAAGATAATAAGCCGTAAATATATCTCCATCATTATTTAAATATTTAAAAGAAGTTTCAATCATTGCAAGAAAATTATCTCTAGAGAAACTATCCTCATATAAAAACATGAATCTGGCACATGCCCAATAAGTTAATCCTAAAATATTACTTAAATTAATAGATTTATCAAATTCACTATATAAAGAATATTCAATTTCTTCCTCATTGCCTTTTTGATATTTTTTATAAGTTTCTTCAGCATTATCTATTGCTTTACCTATAGCTTTTTTAGTAATTTCAAAGTCAGTATATTTCTTATCATCAGAAAACATACCCATATAAGCTTTAGCAACATATAAATTAAATAATCCATCATCGACATCATCTAAATTGTTATCAATAAAATCTAAAAGCATATCATGTTGACCTGAACAATCTAAAGCATAAGCAACAAGTCCATAAGGAGCTTCTTTGCCTTTTTCCATAGCTTTAGACATATAATCAGCGAAAACATTGATATCCTGTTGATCACGAGGGACACAATTATAATTTATCGATAATAATCCTAAACAGAAATAAGCTCTTCCAGTATTATCTACTTCACTTGCTTCTTTTATTAAATTATATGCATCGTTATATCTAGAATCTTTATAAGCATTTATCGCTTGAGTAAATAATGATTCTTCTTTTTTATCTTTCTTATTAAAAAAGAACATAATTATTTTTTAATAGCGAGCATTGGATCAATACTATCAACACTTTGATTTTTAGTAATCATAACAATAATTACTTTTAATCTATAGTACCATTTAGCAGTTGCAAGAACTTTTTTAATTAATTTTTTCTCTTCTTTGGTTACGCTACCCATTTTAACTCTAGCAAAAAAAGCATTTATACTTTTGAATTCGCCACCTCTAACAGATACTAATCCGTTGACTAATTGAAGATTCATAATTGTTTTTGTAATCTTATATTTAGTCATTTTAAGAATTTCTTTTGTATCACGAAGTGCGTTATCTAATTCAGTAACGCTTAATTGACTAACATCATTCTCAGCTAAATTAAGAAAATTGTAATTATTTTTGTTAAATTTTGCCATATTTTTCCCCTTTTATTTTATATATCGTTAATGATAACAATAAAAGTGCTAAAAAAGTGCTAATCTACGATGGTTTTTATTTTAGAAAGATAATATTGAGTGTCAAGCGACCATTCATAACTATTCATATATTCAAAAATAAAATCATTATTTTTATTATCTAAGAAATCCCAATAATCACATTTAACTACTTTATTTATACTTAATAAAGCTCGATTAAAATTAACTAAATATAATATTCCATTATCTTTTAATACTTTTCTTAATTTCCAAACTGAATCTCGATATAAAATTTTACTTTTTTCGATATCTAAATCAGGCCATAAAGCACAAATTGCTTCATTCATTGATACACTTTTTCCATTTCGATCAACTAGTAAAGCTAATAATTCTTTAGCTTTTTTAGATAGAAATAATAAAGGCTTATTATCAATAAATAAATCAAAAGATCCAAAAGTTTTTATACATACATTAATTTCTTTTAATTTATTTAAAATAGAAATCATATCTTTTTCACTAACTGGTTTATCTAAAAACCCCAATAAATTATCTTTAAATTCTTCTATTATTTTTTCTTTATCATAACTATAACCACTGATAAATAATATTTTAATATTATTATCAGTTTCTATTAATTTTCTAGCTAATTCTATACCATTAACTTTAGGCATTTTATAATCTAAAAAAGCTGCATCAAAATGTTCATCTTTAATAGCTTTAATTGATCCTTCAATATCTTCATTAAATACACTAATGGAAATATCAGATTTATCAATTAAAACTTTCATTACATTATAAATAGAATCTAATTCATCATCGCAAACTATTATTTTCTTCATATTCAAATTCCTTAAAAGTTATAGTAATAGTAGTTCCTTCATTAATTCTAGAATCGATAATTACATCTGCATTTAGAAGGATTTTTAATCTTTCTATTGAGTTTTTAATACCGATGGAACTACTTTTTAAATTATTAATATCAAATCCACATCCATTGTCTTTTACTTCAATCTTAATTATATTATCATCATTTTTAAAAGAAGAAATCATTATTTCACCATCTTCTATTTTGTCAATCTTAGAATGTAATAATGCATTTTCAATATAAGGCTGAATTGAAAATGCAGGTACTTTAAAATCTATATAATCTAAATTATAAATAATATTAATATTAGATTTCTTTTGTCTTTCATAAATTCTAATAAAATTCTCTATATTATCTACTTCATCTTCAAAACTTACTAACTCTTTTTTAAGTACTTCTATCTTCTTTCTTAATAATTTACTAAAATCTGTTAAAGCTTCATTAGCAATTTCTTTATCTTCATTAAATAAAGTTTGAATAGAAGATAAACTATTAAATATAAAATGAGGTTCTATTTGAGAAGCTAACGCTCTAGTTCTTTCTTTACTTAAATCTTTTTTAATCTCTAAATTATTCGTAGATAATTCTTTAACTTTCTTATATATTTCCCATACTAATATAACTAATATAAATACCATCGTTAAAGAAACAACACCTTCAGTACCAAAAACAATAAATCCTAAATAATCAAATATCTCAATGAAATTTAATAATATAACTAAACAATAAGTTCCAATAGGTAATTCTTTTTCTTCTTTAATTCTATAAAATAATAAAAATAACATTGAAATAAATAAGATAGAAATAATAATTAAGTTATATTTTGTAAACGAAAACCCTGCTAATCCCACATATAATGCTAGAAAATAGAAAATAAATAATTTCTTTTTAAGAAATTTATTAATTAACATGATGCTACTTATAACTAAGAAAAAATAACATAAAAAAGATGTAATACGATAATCTATTAATCCCATTTTATTAAATAGTAACGACCCATCTTTTGATGTAATTTGATTAATAATAAGACATAAAAAAGCAATTAATTCATATAAGAAAGTCGTATAAAATCCTTTAAACCCTTTATTAATAATTATTAAAACTATACCTAAAGTTAATAAAGCTCCAAACATAAATACAATAATATAAATAATAGTATTACTTAATTTTTGAGTATTCTTATTAAAATTAGACGTTAACCAAGGTGTATCATAAAATCCACCAAAATCGTTATAACCTATCTCTAAAACTAATTCTAAATCTTTAGTTGAAGTAACTTCATAATTATTCATATAATCCATATACCCACTAACAAATCCAACTTTATCTTTATAAACTTCTCCACTATAAGCAACAAGTTTATTATCAATAAATGCTCTAAAAGATCCTCTAAAACTATTTAATACTATTCCTAAATAAGTTCCTACTGTTGGATTAGTTATATTTAATTTATATGAAGCATAACCACTAGAAGGAATATTAAAACAATCATTCCAATGATTAGGAAGAGTTATCTTACCAGTTAAATCATTATCATTATCAGTTACAATCCATTGATTATAATAAAAATCCCATTCTCCATTTAATAAAAAATCTACTTTACGATCATCGATATTATAATCTTTTATATTCAATGTAGTTTCATTAATTTTAGGAAGATTATATATTCGATTATAATTAAAAGATAAAATCAATAAAAAACTAGATATTATTGTTATTAATAATGTAAATATAGTAGTTATAATTATTCCTTTTTTAGCTTTTATAGTTTTCATCGTATATTTTCGCTGTATTTAAATCTTCACACATAATATGAAAATAAACAAGTTAAAATCAATAAAAAATCCTAAAAAATGTCAGTCTATTATTATTTTTAAGTTTAATATGTGTTTTAAAATAAAAATATCAATCTAATTCACTATCTTAATTTATATCTTTGATTCTTAGATGTTTTTTTATCTTTAAATTCTACTTCTATTAATCCTAATTCAATTGCAGGATTTAAATAATTCTTTCTAAAATTTACTCTATCAGATAAATTTAATAAACTTTGTATTTCTTTACTTGTATACCATTTATTTTTGCTTAGTACTTTTAATAATTTATTTACATATATACTGCTATTTTCGATTTCTAAAGAAGTATCATTAATTAAATCCGTTAAAGATAAATCAATCATTTTTAACATAAATTCAATAAAAACTGTAGAATCTCCATTTAGATTAGATTTACTAATAGCATCATAATATTCAAATTGATATTTCTTTATTAAAGAATCAATTGGTATGTATTTAAATATTGGTTTTCATATGCTTAATATTAAATTTTGCCATAATCTAGCCATTCTTCCATTTCCATCACTAAAAGGATGAATAAATACAAATTCATAATGAAAAATAGAAGATAAAATTAAAGGATTTATAATATTAAAGTTATCTCTTGCCCAATTAATTAAATTAGACATAAGACTAGGTACCAATTCTTTAGGAGGTGCTAGAAAAATTAAATTTCCTTTATCATCAATAACTCCTTCTCCTGTAGTTCTATATTTACCAGATGCCTCTATTAAATCTTTAGTCATTATAGAGTGAACATATTTTAAATCATTTTCGATAAATGGATTTTTATCATAAGCCATTTCATAAGCTTTAATAGCATTTTTAATTTCAGTTATATCTTTAGATGGACCGATTACAGTTTTGCCATTAATTACATCTTCTACTTGATTGATTGTTAAAGAATTAGCTTCAATTGCACAGCTAGATTGAATTGATCTTATTCTATTTTGTTTCCTAAGTATTGGAAATCTAGATAGATTATCAAAAGATGATATCTTTCCTATTTTTTCCATAATAGAGGAAACATGTTTTAATATGTCGTTTGTTATAACAAAAGGTTGTATGTATTTTTCCATGATTCTATTATATCATAAATATTATCTTGTTGAGTATCTTGTAGGGTTTCCTGTTGGATAGAAATTAACCCCGTTTTTAGGATTTAACACTATATAATTTAGGATTAATTAATATTTTTGAGAAATTACTTATACAAAGTATAAGT
>CAKPNG010000059.1 GCA_934168325.1 uncultured Bacilli bacterium | reverse complement strand
CATTCTAGTGAGAAGAAAGTGTCTATATTAATCGAAATAAGTGTCTACTTTTAGGTTACCACTCCAAAAATAGGCTATGTTTTGTTGGAAAAATGCAAAATTAAAGGCATTTTTGGTTTGAAAAATGCAAAAAATAGTCTAAATGTGGTTGGAAAAATGCAAAAAAGAAGCAAATTTTGGTTGGAAAAATGCAAAAAAGTTTGTATAATTAAATCGGTAATTATTATGTTAGAAAGAAAAATAACTAAACAAATTGAAGATTGGTTTCAAAACAAAGAAACAGGATTACTTATCGATGGAGCAAGACAAATTGGAAAAACAACGGTAATTCAAAATTTTTTAAAGTCAAAAAACCTCAACTATCTTGAAATTAATTTAATAGAAAATAAATTGGCATTAGAAGCTTTTAATACATACACTGATGAAAAACAATTATTGCTACGCTTATCCGCTCTTTCAAATAAAGAAATTGATGAAAAAACTGTAATTTTTATTGATGAAATCCAAGAAGCTAATGATGCTATTACACCAATTAAATTTTTAATTCAAAAATCGAAATATAGATATATATTTTCAGGGTCTCTTTTAGGAATAAAAATGAATGATATTTCTTCAATACCTGTAGGATTTTTAACTATATTACAGATGTATCCGATGGATTTTGAAGAATTTATCAAAGCAATTGGTGTTTCTGATAAAGTCTATTTATATTTAAAGGATTGCTTTAAGAACAAGATTATAGTTGATGAAATAATTCATAAGCAAATGATGAATCTTTTTAATACTTATCTAGTCGTTGGAGGTATGCCTAAAGCAGTAGATGAATTTATTAAATCTAATGATATCAATTTTGTTAATAAAGAATTAAAAGATATTGATGTAGGTTATAAAAAGGATATTGGTAAATATCAAAAAAATAATAAATTATTGATTCAAGAAATATATGATCTTATCCCTAGCGAATTAAATGCTCAAAATAAACGATTTATTTTAAAAAATTTAAATGAAAAAGCTAGATTTTATAAATACGAAACATCATTTACATGGTTAAAAAATAGTGGTGTAGGATTATTTGTTCATAATGTCGATAATCCAATATATCCTTTACTTGCTAGTAAAGAAAGAACATTATTTAAATTGTTTTTATCTGATGTTGGTTTATTAACGTATAAATTATATAACGGAAATCAAATTGAAATATTAAATGGTAATACAAATTTAAATTATGGAGCAATTTATGAAGCTGTAGTTGCTCAAGAATTAAAAGCTCATGGATTTGAGTTATATTATAATAATGACAAAAAAAGAGGAGAAATTGATTTCTTAATTGAAATAAATAATCAAGTAGTGCCTATAATAGTTAAAAGTGGAAAGAAATATAAAAGACATTCTGCACTTGATCATTTAATGAGCAATAAGAATTTTAATTATAAATGTTCCTATGTTTTATGTAATAGCAATCTAAATGTAGACGGCAACATTATTTACATTCCTATATACATGGTTTGCTTTATCGAAAATACAAAAAATAACGATAAGCAGGTTATAAAACTTGATATTTCAAAATTAATATAAGAGATTAACTTATTTTATTTTTAAATAATCATTTAATTAAGTTAATTATTAATACTGTTGTTTAAATTCCTATTACCGAAAAATGAAATATTTTCAAAAAGTGGGAATAGACATTAGTTAATTTTAAAGTTATAATTTAATTACCGAAAAATGAAATAATTTTAAAAAGTGGTAATAGAAATGAAATATTTAATAAGACATACATATTTAAATAAAATTATAAGTTTACAAAATAAACCAGATATTAAAGTAATCACTGGGATGAGGCGTAGTGGTAAATCTGTATTATTAAAAGAATTTATAGATTATCTAAAACAATGCGAAAGTGATACTAATATTATTTTTATAAACTTACAAGATATTGATTTTGAAAGCTTACTTGAATATCATGCTTTACATGAATATATAATGAATAAATATAAAAAAGATAAACACAATGTTTTAATCATTGATGAGGTTCAATTATGTAATAAATTTGAATTAGCAATTAATAGCCTTCATTCAAAAGAATTATTTGATATATTTATTACAGGCTCTAATGCTTTTTTATTAAGTTCTGATTTAGCTACTTTATTTACAGGTAGAACAATGAATATAGAAGTATTACCTTTTTCTTTTAAAGAATACTTAGAATTTTATAATGATTATAATAATATTGATCAAAAATTTGATTCATATATAAAAGAAGGTGGAATGCCAGGTACTTTTATATATAACAATATAAAAGATAAATATGATTACTTAAATAATGTATTTAATACTATTTTATTAAGAGATTTAATTGATAAATATAATATTAGAAATATAAATGAGATAAAAAAGATATCTGAATTTATGATCGATAATATAGGTAATACATTATCTCCTAATAATATTTGTAAATATTTAAATAAAGATAAAGTACTAATAACTAGGAAAACCATTTCAAAATATATTTCATATTTTGAAAATTCATTTATGTTTTATAAAGCAAAAAGATATGACTTAGTAGGTAAAAAATATCTTTCTAATAATGATAAATATTATTTAAGTGATATAGCGTTTAGATATGCTATTAATGGAACTAAAAATTTAGATATTGGAAGATGTTTAGAAAATTTAGTTTATTTAGAATTAAAAAGAAGAGGATATGAAATTTATATTGGTAAACTATATCAAAAAGAAATTGATTTTGTGGCTATAAATAGAAACGAAAAAATATATATTCAAGTTTGTGAATATTTAGATGATAAAAAAACTTTTGAAAGAGAATATAGACCATTATTATCAATTAAAGATGCTTATCCTAAGATGATTATTGCTAGAACTAGACAAGATGATTACACTTACGAAGGAATAATTATTAAAGATATAGCTAAACGGATGTTAGAAGAATAATATTTAAATTTCTATTACCAAAAAATGAAATATTTTTAAAAAGTGGGAATAGAAATTAAATATTATATTTATAATTTTATTTACTTATAAAGACAAAAATATTGAGTAACTACAAAAAGTGCAAGAACTTGCAAAAATTTTAGTTAGGAGACAAGTGAACTTATGATTTTAAGAGATAAGTATTTAAATGAATTAATAGATAGAATGCATAATGAAATGATTAAGGTAATTACTGGAATTAAAGGATGTGGTAAATCTTATTTACTTTTTAATATTTTTTATGACTATTTAATTAAAAGCGATATAAACAAAAGTCATATAATTAAAATACAATTAGATGATATTTTAAATGAGAAATTGTTAGAACCTAAAAACTTATATAATCATGTAAAAAGTAAAATAATAGATGAAGATATGTACTACATCTTATTAGATGAAATTCAACTAGTTAATAATTTTGAAGTAGTACTAAATTCTTTTTTACATATAAATAATTTAGATGTTTATGTTACTGGAAGTAATGCTAAATTTTTATCTTCCGACATAATTACAGAATTTAGAGGTAGAGGAGATCAAATACATTTAATGTCACTTTCTTTTAAAGAATATTATGATTATTCAAATCTTGATTTTGATGAAGCTTGGAATGAATATTCAATGTATGGAGGAATGCCTTACATATTAATGTGTAAAATAGACAAGCAAAAAATAACTTATTTAACTAATTTATTTAATGAAACATATATAAAAGATATCGTAAATAGACATAACATTAAAAATATCGATATTTTAGAAGATGTTTTAAATATTATTTCTTCAAGTGTTGGTTCACTATCTAATCCTAATAAATTATCAAAATCTTTTAAATCAATTAAACAAATTGATATAGCTCCTCAAACTATAAAATTATATTTAGATTATTGTATCGATTCTTTCTTAATTGAAAAAGCTTATAGATATGATGTAAAAGGTAAAAATCATATCGACACTCCATTAAAGTATTATTTTGTAGATATAGGACTTAGAAATGCCCGATTAGGTTTTAGACAACAAGAAGAAAGTCATATAATGGAAAATATTATTTATAATGAACTTATTAATCGTGGATTTAATGTTGATGTAGGTGTTGTTACAATTAACGAAAAAAATGAAAATGGAAATTATGTAAGAAAACAGTTAGAAGTAGATTTTGTATGTAATTTAGGATATGAAAGATATTATATACAATCAGCTTTAAATATAGATAGTGAAGAGAAAAGACTTCAAGAAGAAAGATCTTTAATTAATATAGATGATAGCTTTAAAAAGATAATAATAGTTAGAAATAATATTAAAAAATGGAAAGATGAAAAAGGCATTTTATTTTTAAGTCTAAAGGAATTTTTAACTGATATGAATTCTATTAATTCTTAATTATATGTTCTAAAAATAATAAATTTTAGAAAAATAGTTAACTTTGGCAAGGTTTTTACTAGAAAATAGTAGGTTTTTAATTAAAAAAGCAAATTATTTGATTTATCTAAAAAGTTATATAAAATATTAATATATTAAAGGAAATTTATGCTTATATTTAAAGATTATGGATTAAAAGAAATTAAGGAAATATTTAAACCTTATTTTATTAATGAAGATGTTTTTAGTTGTGATTATACTTTAGGTGAGAAATTTATGTGGAATAAATTCTTTAAAAGTAGTTATGCATTAGTAAATAATACATTAACTTTTAAAGAAATGTATGGAGAAAATAATTATGCTTTTTATTATCCAATGGGTGAAGATATAGATAATATGTTTTCACTTATTAAAGAATATGAATTAGCTAGTAATAAGAAAAGATTAGAATTTTGTTCAGTAGATGAAAAACATTTATTAGATTTAAAAAATAGATTCCCACATAATGATTATTATTATGATAATGATTGGTTAGATTATTTATATTTAAATAAGAATTTTCAAACTTTTAGTGGTAATTTATATGCTAATAAAAGACATCATGTAAAACAATTTATTAAAGAATATAAAGAAGCAATATTTAAAAAATATACTAATGAAGATAAATCTATATTCTTAGATTTTATAGATGAATTTAATAAATCGAAGATAGTAACTTCTAAAGAAGCAATTAATGAAATAAATGAATCTAAAGAATTAATTAAACATTTTGATGAATTAGGCTTTGATTGTTTTTATATTGAATATAATAATAAAGTAATAGCTTTATCAATATGTGAAGTAATTAATGATTGTATATATGATCATATTGAAAAAGCATTAAGAGAATATAATTCTATATATCCTTATTTTGTTAATAAGATTGCACTATATTATCAAAATATAACATATTTTAATAGAGAAGATGATAGTGGAGATCCTGGATTAAGATTTTCTAAATTAGATTATCATCCTTATAAAATGATAAATAAATATATGTTTTATGTTAGAAATAATTTAGATTTATTAAATGATATACCTACTATTAAAATAGATAATAATATATCTTTAACTAAGTTATTAGTTAAAGATAAACTAGATTATTTTAATTTATATATCGATGAAGAATTAAATAAATATTGGGGATATGATTATAAAATAGATTTAAAAGATAATAAATTAGAACCAGATTATTTTTATAATATGGTTAATAATGATTTTAATAATAAAGAATGGTTTAGTTTTATTATTAAATATAATGATTTATTAATTGGAGAAATAACTTTAGGAGAATTAAATAATCTTAATGAATGTAGTATTGGTTATAGATTAATTAAAAAATATCAACATTTAGGAATATGTTATAAATCTATGACAATATTAATAGATTATTTAAAGAATAATATAGGATTAAAAGCTTTAAACGCTAAAGCGTATAAAGAAAATACACCATCTATAAATTCATTAAATAAACTTAATTTTAAATGTATCAATAATGATGATACATTTAATTATTATCGATTAGAACTTAATAATTAATAAATATATATTCATTTAGAAAAATCTCGGTTTTCTTAATTATTTTTAAGTAGATTAAAAAGAACTATTATTTTTTAATTTGTACTTGCTTTCTATCTATATATATCCTGTCTTTTTAAGATAAGCCTATTTTATTGTGCTAAAATGATAATTTTTAATTAATTTAAGGTCTTTTTCATTAAATATTTTTTTAATTATAGGAAGATTAGTTATAGTTGTTAATTCATCAATAGAATCTCTCCTTTTGAGCAAATTTACACTTAAATCTTCATTAACAAAAATTTCAAATTTTCTAATAAAATTAATGATTGTAGTTGCTGGAAT
>CAKPNG010000058.1 GCA_934168325.1 uncultured Bacilli bacterium | reverse complement strand
AGAAACAAAATGATATTAAAAGCAAAGAAAATAAGGGCAATTCTAAAAATTGTCTACAAAACGTTGACTAGTGCAATAACGTCAAAGAATGCTATAATTAAATATTTTGAGCTAATGAAAGATACTTTATATAAACCTATAGATTCAAATGAATTAACGCTTATTTTAGATGAAATTAAGAAAACTGATGAACTTATAAATAATCATACTTTAAGAGCATCTAATTCTTCTATTTCGGCAAATGAATACATGACTAAATATGAATCACTTGTTAAAAAACATAATGATTTAAAAGAAAAATATAATGAATTGATTAAAGAAAATGAAAAAAGGAAAGCAAAATTAGTAAGCATCTCCTCCTTCATTGAAACTATTAAAAAATCAGATAATTTACCATTAGAATTTAGTGAGCCTTTATTCCATCAATTAGTTGATAGATGTACTGTTACTAAAGATGGTAATGTAATATTTAAACTAAGAAACGAGAAAGAAATAACATTAGCTATTTAGACTTCAATTAAATAGTTATTTGTTAACTTTCCAATACCCGTTTTTATTAGCACCGATTCTTTCAATATAATTCATTTCTTTTAACTTTTTGATTATATTATCAATTGATGTCTTTCCTAAATCGCATTTAATCATTAATTGAGGTTTTGTGATTTTTGGATTATTTCGTATTTCTGCAAGAACTTTAATAGCAGATATGTTCAGTGATTTATCACCCACATTATCACCCACATTATCACCCACATTGTTAATTCGATTAAATGGAATAGTAATTATAATGTTGTGGTCTTTCAATGAAATTACTTTTTTTCCATATTTTGAAACAATAGTTGGAATACCTCTTCCGGTCTTTTCACTTATGTGTAATTGAAGAAAAATTTCTGATAATTTATCATTTACTGGAATGGAGTGTCCTTCATAAAAACCCTCTATAGTTTGTAATGGAGGTATTGTGCCTCTAGATAGAATTTCAATTCTGTCATTATAAATTGTTATCATCGGTTCGTTGAGATTAATCCACTCATTGTGTAAAAAAGCATTAATGGTTGCTTCTCTAAAAACATCAAAATCAAAAAGCATTATTTCTTCCCTTTCCATAATGCGTCCCTTTTCATTAGCTTGAGGAATATTCAATACTTCTCCATAATTTAAAACATCCATTAAAGAATAAAGAAGACATTTATATCCAAATTCCTTGATGGAATACATTTTTGAAGCTTTTGTCTTTCCTTCAAATATTGCAACTCTAATAGGAACATGAGAATTATCAGATAATAATTGTGCCATTATGTTGTATTTGCCTTCTTTGGTAAGTAAATGTAGATTCTTTTTAAATGTGTTTTCATTTAGATTAATGTTTTTTGAAGCATAATAAGATTTTAGTTGATTAAAAGATAGTTCTTGATATTCACTAGTTCTATTTGTAATTGTAGGCAATCCAAATGTAAGTGTTGAGAATAAAAACGCTTCTCTTTCTGGATATTTTTTCAAATTTTCTTTGCTCGATCCAATGCGAATAAACCTAATATCCTTATAAGAAGTAGGAATAATCTTGGCAGCAGGTATTATTAGAACAACTAGTCTCTTAGAATTTATATTTGTTTCAAGAAAATAAAAATTGATGCTAGGATTTATGTTTCTCGCCAAATAATGCTTAAGAGGCTCATTTTTTATTTCCTTTTCATAATTAATAGTAGTTCCTACAATTTCATGAGTTTTATCATTAATACCCCATATCATATATGCATAGTCTTTCCCCAAAATTGCTGCACTATTGGATAATGACGAAATATATTCTCCAAGCTGGTTTACTTCAAACCAATTTTTCTTAAATTCAAACCATTCTCTTTCGCTTTCATATGATAAGCATTCATTTATTATATCAATAGCATTAATCATTTTATCACCCTCTTAATTTTTAATATATTATATAAAAATGTGGGCGATAAATCAATATTAATTCCGTGAATTTTCAAAATCAAATCTATTAACGATTACAATAATTTAACGATTATAAGAATTTTAATTTTAACTCATTTCGTTTTATGGTGATATAAAACATTAAGTAAGCAGTATCATACTTAAAAAATATAATTTCAAATAAAAAGGTTCCGACTTTTAAATCGTTAACATATTTAAACCTATAAAAAATAAGGTTAAGTACAAAAAAAGACAATACTTTCAATCGTATTGTCATGTGTTCAATTAATGGTGCCCCCTCGCAGAGTCGAACTACGCATAGATCCTTACCATGGATCCGTTATACCGATTAACTAAGGGGGCCTAGCCCATTTATATTAGCATAGTTAATAGCAATATACAAAATAATTTTAATAGAAAAAGCTATCAAAATAGATAGCTTTTTCTAACTAAAGATTATTTAATTTATTTATTCATTAATGGTGTTGCTAATAAAATAAAATTAAGTAAGAAAAGTAATGTGGAAACACCTAATATAACACTTATCTTTAATTTAGGTTTACCACATATAATCTCACCATTAGTTTTATTTATTATATTGCCATCTTCATTAATAGATTCTAATTCTGATAATTTCTTTTTACCGCTATAATAGCAAATAACATTTTTAGTATATAATACTAATTCAATAAGACAGTAACTGATAAAGCCCATTGCAATACCATAAGAAATACTATAACAGAATGCCATAAATGCTGTAGCAAAGAAAGCAGGTATAGCTTCTTCAATCTTATTCCATTTAATATCAGCAAAATTAGATAACATCATACATCCAACAACTACTAATACAGGTGCAGTAGCAGATGATGGAATTGCACTAATTGGTCCAGCAAAGAATATTGATAAAATAAACATACCAGCTGTAACAACACTAGCTAAACCAGTTCTAGCACCAGCTCCAATACCAGCAGCACTTTCAACGAATGTTGTTGTATTACTTGTTCCAAATATAGCACCAATACTTGTTGCTACTGAATCACTAAATAATGCTTTATCCATTTTGGATTTAAATCCACGGCTTGTTTCCATACCGTTAATATCATCATCAGTAAAGATACCAGTTTTTCTACCAGTTCCAATAAATGTTCCTAAAGTGTCAAATGTATCAGTTAATGAGAATGAGAAAATAGTAATAATAGCAGTAACTGCTTTTACTCCACCTTCACTAAATAAACTTGGGAACCCTTCTTTTGTAAAGATTACACCTAATGTTTGAGGTAATTGTTTAAATGCATCAATAAAGCCATCCATATAACCATATTTTGCACTTCCAATACCTAAACTACCAATTTGAGTAACTGGACTTCCATTAATTGGTATTAAACCAAATAAAGTAGTAACAAGGATTGTAATAATCATTGCACCTTTAACTTTTAAACAATTTAAGACAACACAAATTATTAATCCAATTAAGAAAATAATGAAGTTAGCACTATTCCAAGTTGCCATACTAGGAACGCCAGAAGCAAAACTAATTCCACCAACGTTTAAAATACCTAAATAAGCAATAAATAAGCCAATACCACCACTTATAGCGCTTTGAAGTGAAGCAGGTATTGCTTTAATAATAAGTTTTCTTACTTTTGTAACTGTAATTAAAATATTAATTACACCACAAATAAAGACCATTGTGAGAGCTTCTTGCCAAGTGAAATTTAATGCCATACATACGGTATAAGTAAAGAAAGCATTTAATCCCATTCCAGGAGCTTGTGCATATGGGACATTAGCAAATAATCCCATAATCAAAGTAGCAATAACTGAAGCTAAGATTGTTGCAATAAATACTGCTCCCCAAGGCATTCCACTAGCACCTAAAATGTTTGGGTTAGTTGCAATAATATAGCTCATTGCAAAGAATGTCGTTAAGCCACCTAATATCTCTTTACGATAAGTAGAACCAGATTTTTTAACGCCAAAAAGTTGTAGTTTTCCATCTACCATTTTCATTGAGTCTTTCTCCTTTCCCTTTTTAAAAAAGACCTTTTAATCATAGCAAAAAATCTGTATATTAGACAAGAAGAAAATTTAAAAAATCTTGATTAAATCGAAAGATTTACAAATTAATGAAATAAGATAGTAAATGTAGTTCTTATATTTATTTTAAATTTTTGAGTTATTTTAAATTTATAATTTAAATAGATATTTTTACGATTACTAAGTTATATGTCAAAATTTCCGATACTAAAATCTTTTATTAAATAAATAATTGTAAAATATGAGCTAAATCTAATTTACTAATTTTAATATAAATAACATTTTAAATTTTTCATTTTTTCTTCTTTCTTATAGCATCATCAATCTTAAATTTTTAGTAAATAAATTTAATAAAAAATGTAAAAATTATTTTATAAAACTCTTATTTTTAATTAAAAACCTTACTAATCTCAATTATTTTTTAGGTTTTCTATATTTTTTAAAATATATTATATACATAATAATTGCTATAATAACGCCATTAAAGTTAATAAAATAATAATTAGACAAACCTTTAAATGTACATAATATAATAATAATTAAGTTAAAAAATGCTGAAATAGATATAGATAAATTTACAAACTTGATACCACCTAAAAGCATATCTTTATTCTTATTAAAGAAAGATAATCCACGTATACTAAATATAGTTTCAATAATATAAATAATAAAATAAATAATAAATTGTAATTTAGAATATTTAATATTTATACTTTCACCTACTAAAGCGTTAACCCAATAAGCTAAATAAAATAAAGAACCAATAAATAAAAATATTGTCATTAATAAAAATAATTTAGAATCTTCTAATTTCTTATTATCTTTCTTTTTACCATAATAAAAACATAATTTATCACAAACAATAAAGAAATAATAACAACTTGCTAAACCTATAAATAAATCTTTAAAAATAATAGCTAATATAACTTTACTAATAGTAAGAATACTATTAATAATTAAACTTATTTTATTAAAAAATATAACTTTATTAATATAAGGTACACTTTTAATATTATTCTTAATTTCTTCTTTATTCTTCATAAGAAAAATATATCAATATTACCTTATATATAAAAGAAAATTATTATACTAAAGATAAATAACGATTAAAACTCATTTCAAAAGTATAGAACTCTTTACCTTCTTTTTCTTTCTCAAATAATAATTTATTAAATAAATTAATACTTCTTTGATTATCTTTGTGAATTTTAGCTTTTAATTTGTTTATTCTCCATTTAAAAAATACTTCTCTCATTATTTCGTTTAATGCATGATATGCATATTGTTTATTCCAATTAATAGGATCGCCTATTACAACGACTATTTCATATTCTTTATTAGGAATAATTGTAAATAAATTAATAAAACCAACACATGGAGATTTACTATGATCAATTAAGAAAAATCTACCATCTTGATTTAAATAATATGTTAATAAATTAGATTTATTAGAATTAATAACTTCTTCAAGTCGATCTGCACTATTAATATCTTCATTTAAATATTGGGTTACTTCTTTATCTTTTAACCATCTACTTATATTTTTTGCATCATCAGTATTTACTAATAATCTTAAACTAATATCATTCATTAGCTTTCCTCCTCAATCTTAAGATTAATTAATAAAGCCTTTTAGAATAATTTTAGTCTAACGGTTCTTTCTTCTTTATTATACTACTTATTTTTCATTATTAAAGGTCTATAGGGAACTATTTATCTTTATAATACGTTCAAAAATCTTTCTTATTTATATAATTAAAAAATTAATAATCTAATTTATCGATTAAAAGTTGAATTCTTTTAAAATAATCGATATCACCATTTTTTAAAGCATTTAGCATTGGTAAAAGATTACCTGAAGGAAGTGATTCTTTATAATTAATAGGAAGTAACGAAGCATTTTCTAATAATATCTCATAATTATATTCACCATTTAGAATAGAAAATTTAATAATATCTAATTGCCATTTACTAGCATCATAATTAGATTTAATATTTCTACCATATTTATCTATTTTTCCTGATGCAATCTTCTTCCAATATTTTTTAACAAGGGGTGTATTACTTGCTTTAGAAGTAAACTTTAATTCAACTTTATCTAAAGTATCACAAGCTAATAAAAAATATTGTAATATGTTAGGATTTGTACAAAAACTAACTGCATCAGTAATATTTTCATCACCAAAAAGTAATGTTAGTAGTTTTCTAGTTATATTAAATGGTGAATATGCACTAGTCAACGTTTTGTAGACAATTTTTAGAATTGCCCTTATTTTCTTTGCTTTTAATATCATTTTGTTTC
>CAKPNG010000057.1 GCA_934168325.1 uncultured Bacilli bacterium | reverse complement strand
CTTATACTTTGTATAAGTAATTTCTCAAAAATATTAATTAATCCTAAATTATATAGTGTTAAATCCTAAAAACGGGTCTTTATATTACTTGTAATTCATAATAAAATTAATTAGGAGTATTTATGAAATTTTTAAAAAAGTTATTAGTTAGTATTTTTTCAATCGTTGTAGTTGCTGCTATTATTGTTGTTTCAGGTTATTTTATTATTAAAAAGAATTATGGAATAGATCTTTTAAATACATATAAGCAATTAAGTATATTATCTAAAGAAGTAAATGAGCCTACTTTAATCACTAATGGTTATGATGATAGTGATTTATTAAGTATGGAAGAAACTTTAAATAATAAAACTAATGGTTTTATTTATCGTGATAAAAATGGAAATTTAAAAATTAATTATGATAAACCAAGTATTTTTAATGATGATATTTCTTTGACCGATAAACAAGTTGCTGCTTATGCTCAAAAAGCTATTGAACAAGAAATGAATAGCAAAATTACAGTTGGTAATTATGAATTTGGATTAGAACTTAAACAAATTGATTTTTCTAATATAAAAGATGGTAATTGTTTATTTAACGTTATTATTAAACTTGATTTAACAAGTTTAGAAACTACTTTAAGTAAATTTCCTTATTCTTTAGTTAAAAAATATATTCCTAAATACTTATATATATCAAGTAATGTTAATGTTAATAAAGGTAGTAAACCATTTGAATATGATACTATTTCTGAATATTTAACTATTAATAATTTAGAAAAAGAAGATTCAAAAGAATTAGTAACTACTTTAAATACTATTTTAAAAACTGGAACTTATGATGATCTAAATTTAAAGATTTCTAATGAAATTCTTTATAATTTAATAGGTGATGAAGAACATAATGGTTTAGCTTATTCATTAAAAAATGTTGGAGCTAAAGATTATACATTCTCAACTATTAGTAATGTTGATTATTTTGTAGTCAAAACTGGATTATTTTAATCCTTAGTTATTTTTTCAATATTATATTTATTAATTTTAATTAAAGAATTAGAAGGAACACTTTTTGTTATAAAAACATTAGAGCCAATGATTGTGTTTTTACAAATTATTGTATCTCCACCAAAAATAGAGGCACCACTATAGATAGTAACATTATCTTCAATAGTAGGGTGTCTTTTCTTATTTTTTAATTCTCTACCATCTTTTAAACTTAAGGCACCTAAAGTAACGCCTTGATATAATTTTACATTATTTCCAATGATACAAGTTTCACCAATAACTATTCCAGTACCATGATCTATAAAGAAATTTTCTCCGATTGAGGCACCTGGATTTATATCAATTCCTGTTAAGGAGTGAGCATATTCACTGATAGTCCTAGCTATAAAATATTCTTTATTAATATAAAAAATATGAGCAATTCTATATGAAGTAATAGCTTTAAATCCTGGATAAATAAGAATAACTTCACTAATAGAATTACATGCTGGATCGCCATTATAAATAGAGATAGCATCTTTCATTAAATTTTCCTTTAAAGCCGCTATTTTTATAAAAAAGTCTTCAAAACTCAACTTATTTTCAAGTTTTTGATTTATTATTTTATTATAACTAGCCATTAATTCATTGATTTTTTCTTCATATAATGTCTCATTTATTTCATCATAATAATATTTAAAAAATAATAATTTGATAGTTAAAATATAAAAAGAAATAATATCTAAATATTTAGATTGTGTTGCTTCAGGGACATCTAAAATAAGTTTATTATAAAAATCTTTATTCATATAAACCCTCTACACTTAAATATCTTTCACCGTTATCAGGAAGAATAATTACAACATTTTTATTTTTATATTTTTCTTTATCTAAAGTTAAACTAGCTGCTAAACTAGCACCACTAGATATACCAGCAAATATACCTTCAATTCTAGCTAACTCCCTGCTCATTTCGTAAGCATCATCATCTTTAATGTCAATTATTCTATCAATAATTTTTTTATCTAATAAACTAGGTATAAAATTAGCACCAATACCTTGGATTTTATGTGGGCCTGCTTTATTTTCTGTTAATAAAGGACTAGAAAAAGGTTCAACTCCTATAATCTCAACACTTTTTAAAACTTGTTTAAATCTTTCTCCTATACCAGAAATTGTTCCACCAGTACCAAATCCAGCAATTAATACATCAACTTGTCCATCTAAATCATTTAATATTTCATTAGCTGTACCATTAAAATGAGCTAACGAATTAGCTTTATTAGAAAATTGAGATGGAATAAACGAATTTTGAATCACACGAGCTTCTTTATTAGCAGCATCAACGCTTCCTTTCATACCTAAAGATTTAGGAGTTAAAAAAACTTCTGTTCCGAATGCTTTCATCATTTTTATACGTTCTATTGAACAGTTTTCAGGCATATAAACATGAAGTTTTAAATTAAAATAAGCACAAACCATAGATAAACCAATACCAGTATTACCACTGGTTGGCTCGATTATTAATGTTTGATCATTAATTTTGCCTCCCTTAAATCCCTCATTAATCATACTAAAAGATGGGCGATCTTTCACGCTGCCAGTAGGGTTAAATCTTTCAACTTTTGCAAATAATTTAAATGGAAGATTATACTTTCTTTCAATTTTATTTAATCTAACTAAAGGTGTATTTCCAATTGCTTCAATAATACTATTCTTATAATTCATAAGCATATTGTAGAGTGCAAAATCATTTTTGTTAAATAATATACTCAATTAATTAATAAAAATTCGAATAAAAGTTTTATTAGCTTCCTTTATTTTTAATAGATATGTAAAATAATTGAGAGGTTAATTATGAAACAAATAAAAGTCGCTGCTGCAATAATAATTAAAGATAATAAAATATTTGTAACGCAAAGAGGTTATGGGGAATTCAAAGATTGGTGGGAATTTCCTGGAGGAAAAATAGAACAAGGTGAAACTAATAAAGAAGCTTTAGTTCGTGAAATAAAAGAAGAACTTGATGCTGATATAAATATTGATAAATTTTTAATGACTGTTGATTATACTTATCCTAACTTTCATTTATTAATGGATTGCTTTATTTGCTCGTTTAAAAATCCAAAATTCGAATTAATAGAAGCCGAAGCTTATAAATTTGTAACAAAAGAAGAACTAGATAATATTAAATTTCTTCCAGCAGATTTAATTGTTGTAGAAGAACTTAAAAAGTCAATTTAATCCACAATTAAAGGCTTACTTATTAGATAATTATATAATTCATTTTTTACAGAATTCTTTAATTTAAATGGAAATCTGACGACTTTTACTTTTAAATTAGCACCATTTTCAGTTTCGAATGGATTACCATTTAAACCTACTTCACCTAAATAATAAAAGGAATTATCTTTATCTTTACTAAGTCCATTTTTATCAATAACACTATCTCTTTTAACAAATAATAAAACTCTTCCGTCATTCTTTAGTAAATCAATAAGATTAATAATTTCTTCACTATTTAGAGTTCTTTTATTTCTTGAATCCCACATAAATGTAGTTGGAGTTATAAAACAATCTTTATAATTTATTGAACTATCATCATCTAAATCTTTGTGATATGTAACAAATATTGGAACTATCTTAAGTTTCTTAAAAATTTTATAACCATATATAGTTGATTCTTCATTTTTCAAATTATTTATAAGAAGGCATACATCCTTTCTACTATATTTTTCAAATAATACAAAATTATTTATTGAATTATCAAAGTTAGAGAAATATCGATGATGAGAATATAAAGAATAATTAATAATTTCTAAGATGTACTTTTTAAATGTATTATTCTTCATTATTTTTATAAACTCGTTTGTTAATTTAATCTCATTATTTTCTTTTTTACATATAGAAATAGGATGCATATTACTACTATTATTAATTCCAAAAGTAGTATTTAAAACACTTTCAACACTATTTTGAATTATTTCATCATAAGTATAAGGAATCTTTCTATTTTTATTTAAATTATTTAATATATTTATAAAGTCCAATTCATTATTGCCAAAGATTAAAGTTTTTAATAATAATGCATCATATATTCTTAAGCCACTGCCAATATTTCTAGATAAATAAGTGATTGTATCGTTACTTTCTTTATCTAAAATTATTTTTTCATCGCCCATTTTAATTAAAAAATCATAATAAGAAATAAATCCGTTTTGATAAAAATCCAAAAAAGAACTACCAGATAATTTACCTAATTTATCAAATTCAACGATGGTAGGTATTCTTCCTAATCTATGTTTGATATTTATATATTGTTCTTTAATTCTTCTTTTTTCTGTATTATTAACTTTAGCTAGAGCTTCTATAATTCTTTTAGTAGAAATTTCGTCAAATTGAATGATGCTACTTCCAGGTAAAACTGGATATAAGTCTTTTTCATTATGCTTTTGACCTGAGTTTTTATTAGAAAAAGTTTCTGGTATTAAGAAATTTGATTGATAATTACCAATAAAATCAATAACTGTTAAATATTCTTTATCAATATCTAAACGTAAGCCTCTACCTAATTGTTGAATAAATATAATTGAAGATAAAGTAGGTCTAAGGAAAATAACTTGATTAATAGAAGGAATATCTATACCTTCATTGAAAATATCGCATGTAATAATCATTTCTAAATATTCTTTATGAAAAATGTCATTTTCTTCTAATAAACTAATAGCTTTATTTCTTTTATCAATTGAATCTTCTCCAGATAAAAATAAACATTTTATATTTTTATTATTAATTTTATTAGCTAATTCCTTGCCTTCTTCCTTATTAGAAACAAATAATAAACATTTTAATCTAGGGCCTGAATAACCAAAATATTTTGAATTTTCAATAATTTTATTAACTCTTTCATCACAAGTTAAATATTTGAATTCAGTTTTATCATCTATAGAAATATTATTTATAAAAAGATCTGAAACACCAAAATAGTGGAATGGGACTAACATATTAGCTTCTAAAGCATCATATAATCTTATTTCATATAAAATATTATTATTAAATACTTTATAAATATCATATCCATCTAATCTATCAGGAGTAGCAGACATTCCAAGTAAATATCTAGGTTTAAAATAATTAATTATATTTTGATATAAAGTTTTTTCACCAATACGATGGCATTCATCGATTACAATAATATCGAAATAATCTTCCTTGAATTTGTTAAAATATTCTTTTTTACCAAGCAAAGAAATAGTAGAAAATATGAATCTAGCGTCATTAATATCATGATTATTACCAGTATATAAAGACATACTAATAGAGTCTCCAAATACTTTTATATAAGATTCCATCGCTTGTTTTAATATATTTTCTCTATGAGTAATATAAAGTAATCTATTAACTTTAAATTTATTTATATATTTAATACCAAAAGCAGAAGCATAAGTTTTACCAGTACCAGTAGAAGATATTAATAAGCCTCTAGTGTCATTATTATTAATTGATTCATTAAGTCTATTAATAAATACCATTTGCATAGCGTTTGGTTTAAATATCTCATATTTATTTTGTTTATTATTAATAGATTTTCTAACTTTTAAAGCATTATTATATTCATTTTCATATTTATTTATAATATCTTTAATAGGAGTAGATAAGCTCCAAATTCTATGGAATTCATCTAATATATTTTTAATTATTTTTCCATTTTTATTACCAATAATTAAATTATTCCATTCATTATTAGTAGTTAGAGCGCTTTGAGTTAAATTACTACTTCCAATAATTGCTTTATATTCATTATTTTTAAATTTAAAAATATATCCTTTAGTATGAAATCCAACATTATTTGAAGGATTAATATAAAATAATTTAATTTCAATATTTTTAAATTGCTGTAATTCTTTTATAGCTTTAGGTTCGGTAAATCCTAAGTAATTACTAGTGACAATTTTTCCTTTGGTTGCTGGATTTTTAATCTCTATTTCTTTTAATATTTCTTTTAATAAACTAAGACCAGAATCAGTAATAAAAGCAATTGAAAAATAGAACTCTTCACAATTTAATAAATTCTCTCTAATTGAATAGAATACCTTTTTAGGATTTTCTTTATCATTAGAGTTATATATGAATTCAGGAGAAAAGTTAGAATCAACTGAATTAGATTCATTAATATAAGCATTAATAAGATTTTCAATAATTAGATTATTATCATTATTTTGCATAACTAAAGCTTAAATTAGAATAGTAAGAAAAACAATGGTTTGCGTTTCATATTTGTAGGTCGATAAAAAAATAAAAGAGCCCTATAATTAAATTTGCAGAAATAAAAAGAGG
>CAKPNG010000056.1 GCA_934168325.1 uncultured Bacilli bacterium | reverse complement strand
AATAATGATTTTAAACAAAAAGAACTTTATTTTGCTTGGTTTTTCCTTCAACGGACTTTACTTTTTAAATTGAGCATACTTGTTTTCGCATTAGAACTATTTATTCTATCTGTGTAAGAATAACCGATTTTAATACAATTTTCGTACATCCATCAAAAGTGCATACAGTAAAAAAAGAAACTACCCATTTAGGTAATCTCCTACATACTATTATATTGTTTATGTTCTTGTCATAAAATAACATCAACAATCAACTTACAATTTTTAATCATATCTTATTAAAAGTTACTATCTTGTCTTTCATTGATATTTTACTAACCTCATACCCATATTCTTTTAGTTCTTTTTTATAAGTTAAAAATGAATGGTCTATTTCTAATCCTAAAATAGATTTGATTTCTTCATAAGTTAATTTATAATTTGCTTTTTGTTTTTCTTTTATATGATTCCATAATGGTTGATACTTACTCACTTTTAACACCTCGCTAAATTGTAATTTGTATTTACCTTTTCTTAACAGAAAATTGAATCTTTGTTAAATATTCTTCTTCATTTTTTTCTTATTCCAACATCCATCAATATAATATTCTCTCGCATTATCTTTTATCTCATATCCATTATCTTCAATGTACTTTAAAATAATATTATAATAATTGCGTTTTCATTCATTTACTTTTTTACAGTAATCACATATTTTTCCGTTTCATTAAAAAATCAATTACATGATTATTTATAAAATATTTTTTGTTATTTTAAAACTTTCCAATAACCGTTTTTGTCTGAGCCATTTCTTTCGATATATCCTTTTTCTTGTAATGTTTTCAAATATCTTTCAGCAGTTCTTTTTGTTTTATTAATTTTAATTGATATTTTTTCAGCCGTTAAAGTAGGATCATTTATAATCAATTCTATAATTTGCCTTTCATTTTTGTTAATATTTACACCGACATTTACACCGACATTTACACCGACATTTACACCGACATTTTTAAAAACTCTTCAAAGATACTTTCCTTATAATTACGTAGATTAATAATCCTTTTATCTTTCGTTTTCTTGCTGGTGCCTTTCATTTTTTCAGTTTGTACTTTATCTATGTTCCATACCTTTATACTGGAGGGATAAATTCATTTTTCTATTAAAATAAAAGGCTTAATGTCTGTTTTAGTATCAAACCTATTGATTCTATATGTGTGTAAAGAGTAAAACTGAATAAAATTCCCTTAAACGAAGGAATTTCATTTACATACTAAACTGATACACTTTAGTTACTATTCATATTTTTATTACATTCAATTTATACGTCAAAATATTACACATATAAGAATAAAAGAAAAAGATAAACAGCTTAGTTATAGCTTACAACTATAATTTTTGACTATCTTTTTTGTGATTCCGCCATTTTCCACCAGTAGAGAATTCAACTCGACTTTATTTTTTTCTTTAATATTTTTAGAATATGGCAATAAATTATCAATTGGCTCTTTATTTATGTTCTCGAATATATCGTTTAAATAATTTTCAACATTATTATTTATTATTGCAGTTTGAATAATAGAAAATACTTGTGTTGTTATGGCTACACCAGCATATGATTCAGATATTTGGACTGTCTTTCTTTACACAAAAAAAGGTTTTACAGTTCTTTCTACCAAAAAGTAAATAAATAATTACAACAATCTTTTGTATAATTAATTGCGTCAAAAAGTTTTGATGTAGGATGTGGGTTAGAATTAAACACTAAATCATATATTTTGTCTTTAGTCATTGGTATATCTTTTTACCTATTCATAACTATCTCTCTTTGACGTATATTTATAAATCTATATTGATACAAAAATAAAAGGCTTAATATCTTTTTCGTATTAAACCTATACTTTGTCATTCATGGTGGAATAAACGAGGATCGAACTCGCGACCTCATCGTTGCGAACGATGCGCTCTCCCAGCTGAGCTATTATCCCAAAATAATAATGTCGATATTCCTATCGACATTATTTTATTATTTTTTTAAACTCGCTTCAATAAATCCTATAAATAAAGGATGAGCTTGTAATGGTCTAGATTGGAATTCTGGATGGAATTGACAAGCTACAAAGAAAGGATGATCTTTAAGTTCAATAATTTCACATAAATTAGTTTGAGGATTTATTCCACTAAAGATAACTCCGCCTTTTTCTTCAAATAACGATTTATATTCATTATTAAATTCATATCTATGTCTATGTCTTTCTCTTATTAAATCTTTCTTATATAAATTATATGCTTTGGTATTTGGTAATAATTTACATTCATATTCACCAAGTCTCATTGTTCCACCTAATTTAATACCTTTATATTGATCAGGAAGATAATCAATTATTTTATGAGTTGATTCAGGATTAAATTCTGTTGAATCTGCATCTTTTAAACCTAATACATCTTGAGCAATTTCAATTAAAGAAAGTTGCATACCTAAACATAATCCTAAATATGGAATATTATGTTCTCTAGCATAACGAATAGCTATTTTTTTACCATCGGTACCTCTAGTTCCAAAGCCTCCTGGAACAATGATTCCTTTAACGTTTTCAAAAATAATATTAGGATCTTCATTTTCTAATTTTTCACTATCAACCCATTTTATATTGACTTTTGTATCATAGACATATCCAGCATACTTTAATGATTCGATAACACTTAAATAAGCATCATGTAATTTGACATATTTTCCAACTAAAGCGACAGTAACTTCTTTTTTAATACTCTTGATTTTTTTAATTAAAGCTTGCCAATCTGACATATCTGCAAAGTTTTTGCAATCTAATCTAAGGTGATTTACTATTAAATCATCGAGGTGTTGTTTTTGTAAATTTAAAGCAACTTCATAAATTATATCGACATCTTTTACGCTAATAACGGCTTCATCATTGACATTACAGAATAAAGCAACTTTCTTTTTACTACCTTTATCAATATCAACTTCAGAACGTAATAAAATAGCATCTGGTTGAATTCCTAAAGCGGTTAATTCTTTAACACTATGTTGAGTAGGTTTTGTTTTAATTTCACCACTAGTTTTTAAATAAGGAACTAATGTATTATGCATGAAAAAAGTATTTTCATAACCTAATTCTCTTCTTAATTGTCTTATAGCTTCAAAAAATGGAAGAGATTCAATATCACCAACTGTACCACCAATTTCTACAATACAAACATCAGTATCGCCTTTAGCATTAAATCCATCATATAATCTTCTTTTAATTTCATTAGTTATATGAGGAATAATTTGAATAGTAGCACCTAAAAATTCACCTTTTCTTTCTTTATCTAAAACAGTTGTATAAACTTTACCACTGGTAACACTACTTTCTTTAGTTAAAGAAGTATTAATAATTCTTTCATAATGTCCTAAATCTAAGTCTGTTTCAGCACCATCTTTAGTTACGAAAACTTCTCCATGTTGATAAGGTGACATTGTACCTGGATCAATATTTAGATAAGGATCTAATTTCATTGAGAATATATTTAATCCTCTTCTTTTTAATAATCTTCCAATACTAGCTGCACTTATTCCTTTACCTAAACTAGATACAACTCCGCCCGTAACAAATATAAACTTCATCTTATTTTTCATTTTTTTATTCTTTCCCTTTTTTTTAAACAACTTTATTAATATACTATATTTTCGAGAAAACTTTAATAACTAAAATCAATAATCCATTAAAATTATCTAAATACTAGAAATATTTACTATTTATATTATAAATATATTATTTTTTTAAGGAATATAAAATAATTCCACTAGCAATAGCGACATTAAGTGAATCAATATTATTAATATCAATCTTTAAAATATAATCTGCAATATCAATAATTTCTTTATTTACACCTTGTCCTTCGTTTCCAAAAATAATTACATATTTTTCATTATCCAATAATTTAAAATCTTTTAAATAAATAGAATTATTATTTAAAGCAGTAACAATAATTTTATATCCTTCTTTTTTTAATGAAACTAAGTTAGAAAAATCACTATTAATAATATTTAATTTAAATATTGATCCTTGAGAAGCTTGAATTACTTTTGGATTATATTTATATGAAGATCCTTCATCTATTAAGATATCAAAATAAGAAAAAGCTAAAGCAGTTCTAAATATTGTTCCAACATTACCTGGATCTTGAATTCTATTTAAATAAATTAATACATTACTTTTAATTTTTTCTTCTTTTTTTAAAGAAATTAATCCAATAATTTTAGAAAATGATTTACCACTACTTAATTTCTTTAAAATTTCTTCTGTAACGATATATTGGTCAACATCTAATCCTTTAATTTCTTTTAAAGTTAAAATAGCTAATAAATAGTCTTTTGCTTCATTAACTAAATGTTCACCTTCAATTAAAGCCTTATTTTCTTTTTTAGAAAAAGATGTATCTTTTAATTTATTTAAATATTTAATAAATTCATTAGTATTACTAGTAATAGTTTTAATCATTTTACAATCCCTCTTCTTAATTTCTTATCTATATAATCGTAATTTGGCATATATTTATAAACTATCTTATAAAACCCATCTTGATGATTTCTTTCTTTATCATGAGCAAGTTCATGAATTATAACACTACTTATAATTTCTTCGCTATAATGGATTAAAACTAAGTTCAAAGAAATCCTATTATCTTTAAGACTATTACACCCATATATAGATTTAAAAAACCCTAGTTTTAAGTTATAAACCCTCTCAATCCTCATTATTTTTCTAAATTTTTCAAGTAATGAATAAAAATAAGGAAAGACTATTTTCTTTATTTTTTTATAAAAATCTTCTTTATTTTTATATAAAATATGATGACCTAAAACATTAATAAACCCATCTTCAAATTTAATAAATTCACCTAAAATATATATACCATCATCTTTAAAAAATGCATTATCAGGTACTTTTCTTTTTATAAGTCCTCTAGCAAATTTATTTAATCCTTCAATAAATTTATCAATACTAACTCCATAAGGGGAAGAAATAATAAATTTATCATCTTTATATTTATAAATTATATTTTTAATTCTTTTATAAGTAATAATTACTTCATATTCTTTATCATCTAATTTATATATAAATTTATTATTCATAAGATTAATTATATATTAATTAATCTTTATAGTCTAACCATAAACCATTATGTAATCGATGTAATTCTTCAGTAACTAAAAACCATTTAATAACACTATTTCTATTAGGATAAAATTCTATAAATTCACCTTTAACAAAAGTATAAAATCTAGAACAATCTGTACACATACCATATGTAGGAGTATCTAATAAAGATATTTCAAAATTAAATTCTTTATTATTTCTAATACCTTTAAAATGAATTCCATTATGATCTATTCTTAATATACCTTTGCCTTCAATATTAGATGTTTTTTGATCTTTTAAAAATTCATATTTAGGTAAAAATCCTATCTCTACTTCATCTTCTAAATAAAAATTCTCATCTAATATTTCTTTTTTAACATAGCGTCTTTGATTATCAAATAAATTAGCTGGAGTAATATCTAAAATATTATTATCTTTATCAATTAAATTATAATAATTATCCATCTTTAATTTATATCCACAACTTGGACAACATAAAGAATTATTATCACTAACCATCTTAAATTCTTCACCACAATTAGGACATTTATATATTAATTGATGTAAATTCTTACATATTTCATTAGATTTATAATATATTTTCTCTTTTTTATTAAATTCATAATCATTCATTCTTACTTCTTTATTTAATATATTAGTAATTTCTTCATTAGATAATTTATTTAAATCTTCTGCATTAAATAATTTCTTATAACTAACTTTAACTTTTCCTAATCTATCTTTAATATTATATTTAGGACTAGTTAAATAACCTCCATCAATATGAGCCATATATACAGGTACTTTTAAAAACTTTAATAATTTGGAACTACCTAAAGCTACTGGTTGAGAATGTCCACTAATAGAGCTCATTCCTTCTAAAAATATACATACTCTACCACCTTTATTAATAACTCTTTTAACTTCAGTAATAGTATAAATATCTGGGGTAAAATTCTTTTTAGGTATAACTTTTAATAATTTAAATATGCCATGTAAATGACTTCTAAAAAATTCATTATAACCAGCAACAAAATTTAAAGTTTTAGGAAGTAAAGGAACAGCAGTAAATATATAATCAAGTCTACTAGCATGATTTGATATTAATACGAATGGTCCTTTTTCTTTTTTAGGATTATCAATAAATTCATATTCTAAATGATATTTCTTACTAACAGTAAATTTCCATAAATAACCTAATAGATTATAAATAAATTTATTAGGAAGAGATATCCTTCTACTATGTAATTCTTCTTCAATTGTTCTTTTCATAATTATACCTTTTTATTATCTATACATTATTATTAAACTATTTAATTTAAAAAGTAAAATAAAAGTTAGTTTGCGTTTCATATTTGTAGGTCGATAAAAAAATAAAAGAGCCCTATAATTAAATTTGCAGAAATAAAAAGAG
>CAKPNG010000055.1 GCA_934168325.1 uncultured Bacilli bacterium | reverse complement strand
GAAAATAATTTGGTAACCAACGCCGCCGCTCTTCGGAGCGGCTAATCAAAAAGCCACACCCACTATGGTGCGTTTACCTCTTTTAGGCTACTAGTTATTAAAGAGAGCATATATAAGTTATATTTTGGTATTAAGTGATTTATTTTATGATTAGGAGTTTTAGGCAACATCTTAGAGAGAGAATAATTTTAATGAAAATTAAGATTTTGAAGCAATCTGGAACAAGCTTCCTAAATATGTGGTGGCTTTGGAAGCAGTTCATGGATAAAAAATATCAGTTTTGATAGCACAGAGGAAGAACTTTACAAAATGAAAAAATTTAGAAAGTTAGAGTTAGAAACAGAAATTAAGAATGAGAAATCTATGTCACAGAAGATACTTAAGGTGGTGTGTTTAGCTATGAACAAAATTTCTGCATTAACGCTGAAACAAAAAAAGAAAGTAGGGATGTATAAGAAATATAAAAATATAATTATATTGTGTATTATGGTAATTGTAGAACTGATAGGATTAATTGTTTATTTTTCTTTACATGATAAAGACATTAATATGGGACTGGATGGTCTAAGAAATATATTGGAAATTATAAATTCTTTTAAAAAAGAATTCATAGAACATTATTTACCTGAATTTTTATGGAAAACGCTTCCAACGATAATAACTTTATTCGGAATATCAATTTTTAATGGTGTGAAAAATTTTATAAAGATAAAACGAAATTGGAAGAATCGAAGTGCAATAAAATACACTCTTATTTGTGCAAATGAAAATGTAGATCTTAAAGAATTTTTATTAAATGATGTTCGATTTGTGATTGAAATTTTAGGATTTATAGTTTCTTTTGGTGTGTGCATAGGAATAGCAAATATTATTGTAGTGTTTTTTAACACAAATGTAGTAATAAAATTTGGAGTTATATTAGCAATAGTTTTTATCATAGGTATACTTAGGTCAAATACGAAAGTAAATAGAAATAAGTTATTTGCATTGGTATTATATGGAATTATCGGTAGTTTAAGTGTATTATTTATTTCAGAACTGTATACGGAGGATCCAAATATAATTGTTAGATTCGCGTGCGCATCAACATTTACTATCACACTAATGGTGTATTATATTATATATCATTTTTTGCTTCTCTCTAATGTTAAGAGTTTGCCTACATATATATTCATAATTACTAGAGTAATTCTGCTAATAGGGCTTATTACAGGAATATTTATTGTACAAAGTGTTTGTGTTGAGTTATATAATTTGTGGCTTATTTTATTGATTGCCGAAAATGTTGGACAACTGTGGATTGGTAAAAAGGATTTGAGTGAGATTATAATTCGGACAAAAAGTGGGCATGCTATTAAAGTGAAGAAAAATATAATACAGTATGAGAATGAAAAAATAGGATATATTGATCAGGAGGGAAAAGAGGTACTTTGCGAAAACAAAATTATTGATTATATATATTATCAAAATAAAGTGTCTCTGAGATACGAAAAACGGGTAAAAAGGAAAAGTAGAGAAGTTATTTGTTTTGTGGATGGGAAAAAGAAGCCATTTATCGGACAAAAGTATCATGTAAAAAGTGATTGGATTTTGATGAAGTATGTTGATAATCGAATAGTTACGCAAATCTTCATACCTATGAATATGGTAAAAAAGATTATAGAATACTAGGCAAAGATAGGAAAAATATGAAATCATGTTTGGGGGAGAGTGGAATCCTATACCTTAAAAGAGAGGACAAGTGGTGTTTATTGCTTGGAAGATGATATTAGTTCCAATTCTTTTCTAGGCAAGAATATATGATATTGTTTCAGGTGGATTTTAAAGTTACTGTAGATAAGTCGATTTACGGTGTTACACATAATATGGAGGCTATTGATTATGATAATTCAAAACGGCTATTGGAATTATTATCTTGCATTTCGAATTAAGAATTACAGGACTCATTTAAAAGAAATGGACGCAAAAAAAGCAGAATCAGGGATAACTGCATACATTTGCGATGATTCTATTTTGAAAAATACAACAATAGATAATATTATGCAAGAAAGAAAGTGTGAGGCATTAAAACAGCACCAAAAATTTGGAAAATGTAATCTAGAAAAACTTCATCAAATGTATATAAAAAATGAACTTGTTGAATACTACTTTGATTTTGATGATGAAATGAATGATCAGTTAGAGAACGCAATTGAAGCAAGCATTAACCAGATAAGTCTTGTTATGAACGGATATAGACAAATGACGAATGTATTTGGAAGTGGGAAATGTGGTTATTATGTTTTGATGCCAATTAAAGTATATTTTACAGAATGGAACTATGTATATTGTCCGGTAAGTATTCAGTTATTGACAAACGGAAATGGTGTAATAAAATTGCAGATGCCATTAAAGGCTATTGATATGAAGTTGTTATCAAATTATCCTTTACGGCGGTGGTTCCTTAATATAAAAATATGGGAAGCATTGTATATGACCGATGGAGAACAGTGTTACAAAATTTTGGATGGAGATACAGACGGCATTGATGATATTGTTATTGCTTTACAGACATATGTTAGAAATTTCTTTTCAAAAAGTTTAGTTGATGGAGATAGATTCATAGGGATGGAGACATTTGTCATAACGGAGTGCGATAAATATAGTCTTTCGAAATTGACATTATATGACAGAGATGTTGTCGAGCAAATGTATAGATTTGCTTATCCTGAAAATTTTGCTATGATACCAAATCAAAATGAATTAAATACTTTTTTTGAAAAAGCACATTTCAATGCAAGTGGTATCCATGTTGTGTGCGGAGATAGGGGAAGATTAATTATGTACGCAGATGTTGATGCTTTAATGAAATTGAATAATCGAAATTACATAGAATCGAAAAATCAGTATTTAAATAATTCTATTGCTGCAACATTTGATTTGTACATATTACTTGCCTTGGCCCAGAAAGATAATGAAATGACTATTTATTGGCTGTCAGAACAGGATCGACATACTATTAATTCCATGATGGTGCAATACTATGCTAATGCAAATTATTTAGATAGTTTATTAGCCGTTGCGCCTAAACATGGAAAAATATTTTATGAAAGAGTAAAAAATATGTTGGATAGTTGCATTGTAGATTTTAATGAAATGCTGCATCGAATGCAAAGCATAGAATTATACGAAAAAAGTAGATTGGAAGAGCAGCAAACACTCTCTTTAAACAGAGTTACGTTGGTATTTACGGTGTTTTTTGGTTTGCCATTGATACAGGAAACATTGACCACAATTAAAACAATATTGGGGGCAAAGAAAGATTTAATCCCGAAAATTAACTGTGGGCAGTTTAGTATGGTTATATGGGGAGTACTTTTAATAGTATTATTGGTAGAAGAAATTGACAGGAATGCTGAATATGAAGGAATAAAAATTGAGGATGATTCGCTTATTCGTTCAAAAATAAAAAAGGGAGTACTATTATTGTTAATGAAAATATATAAAAATAAGAAATCTTAGGAGGGGATAAGTTGACGCAAATAATTTGTTTAATTAGTGTTATAATACTTGCCATTCTTACCCAACATGCTATTAGTTGGGCTGGGAGTATGTTACATCAAATTGGTGATACAGGGCAGAATTATGCTTTATTTATTTTCTCAGATGATCGCCATCAACCGATGACAAATAATATTTTGATGAATATTTTTATTCCTAATATTGTTTCGGTTTTTCTGTATATGATATTTCGAAAATATGGAATCTCTTATATACCAATATGGGTATGTTTGTATGTGTTTTTTTATTTTCTATATAGATTTATTCTGATTTGTGGTATTTTGCGAAGAAGAGAGCTTTACACTTATAAATATGAATGTGGGATGGCTGTTGTTGCATTAGCAATATGTTTACTGCTGAATTGTTTTTTCTTTGGGAAAAATAAAAATTTATTGATGAGTGTAGATGATTTAAAAGAGGAACTTTGGTTCGCAGTGATACTTATTATCTATACATTTGTAAAACATATATTAGATAACAAGGTAAAGCAGGATGATATATTAACGAGACGACAGCTGGAAAAATATATTATAAATCAATTTGAAGTCTTATATAAAAGATATCGATCGATTACGGATATTTCTAGAGAAGATAGACATGCATGGATTATTATTTATGCTATTATGATTTTTGAAAATTTTAATAGGGGTGGCATATTTAGAAGACTTGAACGGATAAAACTAAAGATTGTAGGACGTGCAACTGTTGGAATTATGCAGATTTCGTCTGATAAAGATTTATCAGATGAAGAAAGCATATTAGAAGCTTATAAAAAAATAATGAAATATGGTAAAGAAAAAGAAATTGAATTTTTAAACGATATTCCAAGCTTATTATTGAATGATTTATTATTAGAGTATAATCGAGATGAAAATTATGCCAGTTCAGTAACATATATTTATCAATGCTTATGTTCCTTTATATATGATAAAAAACAATATAGCGAAGATTTCATGTTTGGAGAGTTTGATAGGCAAATAAATGAAGAAAGTAAAGCTGATAGGACTGATATTCAATGCGAGAGTATAGGGGAGTTTGTTTGGAAATTAGGAGATAATATAGAACTTCACATGAAACATGCAAAATATAATATTTTTAATGAAATGGAGGAGAATGAGAATGTACGAGTTGACGGTGGCGATGATGGATGGAGAGTAAGGTTGTGTAATCTTTCTAATTTTGTGATAGATGGTGAAAATAGTATGTTTTTTTCACCATTTGGAAAATGTACAGTTTTGTGTTTTGATCATTGTTACGATTTTGAAATTAGAAATCTGGTGATAAAAAAAGAAAAAACAAAGGAAAATTGGGAAGAAATAGTACAATGTACAGAATGTAATAATATAAGTATTAAAAATGTTACTTTGTTCGGAGGCATTGGTTTTGAAGAAAGTTATAATATACAATTAGAAAATGTATGTTTGCAAGAAGCAAAACAAGAAAATACGTTGATTTATACAGATAGCATGATAAACATGGAAAATGTGGAAATCTTTAATTGCTATACGGAAGGTGCAATAATCGATACGTGCGGAGAAAAGTTAGAATGTAAAAATGTACGTATTCATGATAATCAATACAGAAAAAATCCCAATGCACTTTCGAAAGTTAATGGAATCATATGGAATAGAAATGAACAGTTGCCATGGTTATGATTTGAAAAATTTGCATTAAGAAATGTAATAAATTCTTTTGTTTTATCTATGATAAAAGTTTGTTATACTATAACAATAAGTGCAACATGTAGATAGGATTTCAATTTTCCTAAAGGGGGATATTCATGAAAACAATCAGCATAGGAAAGCAGGATTTTGCTTCGCTCCGTGAGCACAATTGTTTTTATATTGATAAAACGGACTTTATTAAAGAATGGTGGGATTCGCAGGACGATGTAACTTTGATCACACGACCTCGCCGTTTCGGCAAGACTTTAAATATGAGTATGGTGGAATGTTTCTTTTCAGTGAAATATGCGAAACGTTTGGATTTATTCGAAGGATTGAGCATCGAAAAGAATGCTGGTTTACGGAAATTACAGGGAACCTATCCTGTTCTCTTCTTAAGTTTTGCAGCAGTCAAAACAAATACTTATGTGAACGCAAGAAGACAGATTTGTTCGTTGATTGCTTCATTATATGATGAAAATATGTATCTGTTAAATGGTGACACATTAAATGAGCGTGAAAAAAAGCGGTTCCAGGCAGTTACACCGGAGATGAATGATGCCGATGCGGTTATGGCATTACAAAATTTGTGCCTTTTCCTCAGCAAATATTATGGGAAAAAGGTCATCGTTTTGCTTGATGAGTACGATACGCCATTACAGGAATCCTATGCATATGGATATTGGAGGGAACTGACGGCCTTTACTCGAAGCCTGTTCAACGCAACGTTCAAGACAAATCCATATCTTGAGCGGGCAATTATGACAGGTATTACGAGAGTTAGCAAGGAATCCATTTTTTCAGATCTGAATAATTTGGAAGTGATCACAACTACTTCCGAGAAGTACGCGACATCGTTTGGTTTTACAGAATCTGAAGTCTTTACAGCACTGGATGAAGCCGGAATGTCTGATCAATGTGATGTTGTAAAGAAATGGTATGATGGTTTCGTTTTTGGAGGCAAAAAGGATATATACAATCCATGGTCAATTACGAATTTTCTTGATAAAAGAAAAATT
The DNA here is from genome assembly GCA_934168325.1 of uncultured Bacilli bacterium. Taxonomy (GTDB): domain Bacteria; phylum Bacillota_I; class Bacilli_A; order RFN20; family CAG-826; genus Onthovivens. The sequence goes on along the minus strand of CAKPNG010000055.1, from coordinate 1,028 downwards.
GATATTTATTGGGCCAATACCAGTTCTAATAGCCTGATTGGACATCTTATTCAAAGGGGAAATTCTGCAATCAAAGAGGCCATGGAGGATTTACTGTCTGGAAAAGAACTGGTAACGGAAATTGATGAGCAGATTGTATTTGATCAGTTGGATGATAATATGACTGCGATATGGAGTTTGTTGCTTTCAAGTGGATATTTGAAAATTAATCAGGCTCCGAAGGATGCTGCTGCATCCAATCAGAATTACCATCTTTCTTTGACAAATCATGAGGTAGATGTCATGTTTCGCCGAATGATCGATGGCTGGTTTAAGAAATATACTCCAAATTATAATGCATTTGTTAAGGCACTGCTTGCGGATGATGTTCGGGCAATGAATCATTATATTAATAGGATAGCCTTAGAAACGTTCAGTTTCTTTGATACGGGAAAGGGATCTTCTGCTTCGGCAGAACCGGAACGTTTTTACCATGGGTTTGTTCTTGGACTGATGGTAGATCTGCAGGATAACTACCATATTACCTCCAATCGTGAAAGTGGATTTGGGCGTTATGATATTATGCTTGAGCCTGTTGAAATTGGTCAGTCGGATGCAATTATTCTGGAATTTAAAGTGATTGATCCGGAGTCGGAGGCTGATTTGAATGCGACTGTGAACAATGCGTTAGAACAGATTCGTCATAAACAATATGATGCACAGTTACTTGCCAGAGGATTTCGGCCAGATCAAATTCGCGCATATGGATTTGCTTTTCAGGGAAAGCAGGTGCTGATAGGAAAATAAAATTGTTTTTTGTGCGTCTGTATAAAAAGAGGCTGCCATATAAGATTTATTTCGTAAGAATGTGAAGGTTGAGGACAAGGCTGTGGTTACTGGCAATGCGCGTGTACAGAACGCCAGAAAGGAGATTATCCGGGAAGAAAATGAGAAGGCGCAGACGGAATGATTGTAAGCGCCTAGTTTCAGGGTGGATTTAAAATCATCACAAAATTTGCCATAATTATAGATGATAGATGCCAGCATTT
>CAKPNG010000054.1 GCA_934168325.1 uncultured Bacilli bacterium | reverse complement strand
ACGAAAAAGACCTTAAATTAATTAAAAATTATCGTTTTAGCACAATAAAATAGGCTTATCTTAAAAAGACAGGTTTTTTAATTATTATATAATTAATTAAAACATTTACAAAATAAAAGATACCATTTAAGGTATCTTTTAAGATTAAATTTTAAATAAAACTTAGACTAATTAGAATTTCCAAGGAGTGTCATAGTAACAGCACTTGAATAATTCTTCCATTGCTTTGTCATCAATTGGATTTGGGTTAGTTCCAGTACATGCATCTAAAACTGCGTTATGTGCAATAGCTGGTAATTTTTCTAAGAATTCATCTTCTTTAACACCAAATTCTTTTAATCCATGTGGAATTCCAAGGAATACGTTCATTCTTCTAATTAAATTAATTAAAGATTGAGTTAATTCTTTTGAATCATGTCCTTCTAAGCCTAATTCCATAGCGATTTGAGCATAACGAGCTAATGCTCTTTCATTATTTGCGTTATATTCGATAACGTGTGGTAAATACATAGCATTTGCACAGCCATGTGGGACGTGTCCTGTTGAGAATGCAGCGCCAGTCTTATGAGCCATTGAGTGGACAATACCTAATAAAGCATTAGAGAATGCCATACCTGCTAAACATTGTGCATAGTGCATTTCTTCTCTTGCTTTTCCATTTGGATCAACATAGCTTTCTTCGAGATAGTTAACAACCATTTTAATTGCTTTGATTGCTAAAGGATCTGTGAAATCAGTAGCGATTGTGCCAACATAAGCTTCAATAGCATGTGTTAAAGCATCCATACCTGTATAAGCAACTTGTTTTGCAGGTAAACTTCTAACGATATCTGGATCGACAATAGCGACATCTGGGGTAATTTCGAAGTCTGCTAAAGGATATTTAATACCTTTATGATAATCTGTAATAACTGAGAATGCAGTAACTTCAGTAGCTGTACCACTTGTTGATGGAATAGCAACAAAGTGAGCTTTATTTCTTAATTTTGGGAAATTAAATGGTGTAATTAAAGCTTCAAAAGTAGTTTCTGGGTGTTCATAGAAAGCCCACATAGCTTTTGCAGCATCAATTGGTGAACCTCCACCAATAGCAACGATCCAATCTGGTTCAAATTTTCTCATTGCTTCTGCACCTTTCATAACTGTTTCGACACTTGGATCTGGTTCAACACCATCAAAGACTTCGACTTTCATTCCAGCTTCTTTAAGATAATTAACTGTTTTATCTAAGAAACCAGATGCTTTCATTGAATGTCCGCCAGTGACAACAATTGCTTTTTTTCCTTGTAAATTTTTGAGTTCTGCTAAGCTTCCTTCGCCATAGTAGATATCTCTTGGTAATGTAAATCTTGACATTATGCGTTTTCCTCCTAAAAATCTTACGCGACATAATAATATCACAATTAAAAATAAATGAACATAAAAATTCAATATTTTTTTACCGAATTAAAAAAATTCGCTATTTAATTATCACTTATATAATTAAAATCATATGAAAATAAAACGTTATTAATTTTATAAATATCATATTCTTTTCTTTCAATAAAGAATAAAACTATTAAATCGAAAATATTTGCTTTGTTTATGAAATATCCATTTGAAGCAAGTAATTTTTTGCCTTCAGACTCATTTAATTTCATTCCGATAATTAAAGATAAAACAGAAATTTTACTTGGTTTATAGGTTTCATCTTCTAAAATCTTTTCTATAACACTTTCTTTTAAATTAGAATTATAAGCAAGTTCTTTGACACTAATTTGTGATTTTTTAAAATATTCATTAAATACTTCATAAAAATTGGATTCATTTTCAACTTTAGAACTATCTTTTAAGTTAAAATTAGAAGTGATAAATAAAGTTAAAGCATCATGAAGTTCATCAGTAATTGTTGTAGGAAAATTTTTATACATTACTATATAGACATCTAAATTTAAATCATTTTCTTTTAAGAATTCACAAATTGTTTTAACTGCAATTTCGTAGCACTCAGTTAAAGGCCAATTAAATTCTCCTCCAAGTAATGGAAAAGCAATAGACCCAAAATTATTATCTAACGCTATTTGTAAGCATTTTTTATAAACTTGTTTAAGTAAAAAAGGTTCACGATGTTTTCCATTTATATAAATAGGAGCAACAGCATGAATAATCATTTTAGTATTGTTTATATTAAAACTTGGTGTTGTTACAGCATCTCCAACATTACAATGACCAATATTTTTACAAGCAAGAGTCATTTCTTTATCACCAGCATTATGGAATATGGCTCTAGAAACACCCTCAACCATCTTTAAATTTACATTTGCAGCATTTACTATTGCATCTACTTTTGTTGAAACTAAATCACCTTTTAAAATATGTAATGGCATAATATCACCTCGCTGTAATTTTATCAAAAAGCGGCATATGTTTTCTACAATTTTAATAAAAAACTATCTAGTTTTTGTTAACGAAAAACTAGTTTTATGTTGCAAATTTCTAGTATTTAATACCACCTTTACTTTTTTTAAAAAAGTTGCAAAAATATCTCGAGGTTTTAATTATGAAGATTTGTGTAGTTACAGATGACAATTCAGGATTCACTCCTGAACAAGCCAAAAATCTTGGCATATATATGATAAGAATGCCTGTTATTATCGACGGGGTCGTTTATTTTCAAAATAATAACATTACTGAAAATGAATTTTATGATAAATTAGATAAGAATTTTGATGTAAAAACATCTCAACCTTCACCAGGTGAAGTTTTAAATATGTGGAATAAATTATTAGAAGAATATGATCAAATAATTCATATTAATATGAGTAGTGGTCTAAGTGAATCATGTCATAGTGCAATGATATTATCAGAAGATTTTAAAGATAAAGTTTTTGTTGTCGATAATCATAGAATTAGTGTCACTTTAAAAAGAGCAGTTTATGATGCATTAAATTTAATTGATAAGGGTTTAGATGGCAATGAAATCAAAAAGATTTTAGAAGACACAAAGAGCGATTCAGCTATTTTTATAATGGTTGATACTTTAAAATACCTTAAAAAAGGAGGCCGTATAACTCCTGCTGGTGCTGCTTTAGGTTCTACTTTACATATTAAACCAGTATTGTCTATTAATGGTGGAAAGCTCGATGCATATGCAAAATGTTTAGGTGCTAAAAAAGCTAAAAAAACTTTAATAGATGCAGCTGAAAATACTTTAAAAACTAAATTTAAAAATGTTGATATAAACGATTTAGAATTTGCAATTGCATACACTCATAATTTAGAAGAAGCAAAAGAATATGCTAATGAAGTTGCAACTTATTTTAATATACCATTAGATAAGATATTAATTGATCCGTTATCACTTTCTGTAGCAACTCATATTGGCCCAGGAGCTTTAGCAATTGCTATTTCAAAAATCATTAAATAATAACAAAAAGCCTGCTAATCTCAATTATTTTTATAATTTTTTATATTTAATGATGTCATTTATTGCATAAGCAACACCATTTTCTAATACTGATTTTGTAGTATATTTTGCTACTTTTTTTATTTCATCAGTAGCATTTCCCATCGCAATTCCGTTAAATTTTTTAATCATTAAATAATCATTTCCGGCATCACCAAATGTATAAACGTCATTTTTATTAATACCTAAATGTTCCATTAATTTATAAACACCATAACTTTTATCAGCTTCTTTATTAACAATTTCAATAAAAAAAGCGTTACTTCTTACGACATGATTGTTATTAATAATATCTTCTTTTAAGTTAATTTGTGCACTTACTTCTTTACTACTAGCAATCATAATTTTAAAAATCTTGTCATCAAGAGTTAATGGATTCTTATTTAAATTTCTTATATTTATTCTATTAGCTACTTTTTCATTTATAATCCATCTTGTATATTCAAAATAGCCTAAATCATTTTCAACATAACAATAGATACTAGCTTTTTTCTCACTAATTAAATTAGATAATGCACTTCTAATATCAAATAAAACTTTATCATCTATTCCTAGAGTATAAATATTATTACCATCATAATCATATAACGCAGCACCATTAGCGATTATTAAAAATTTCTTACCATCATGTAATTTTTCTAAATATTTTTTAATACCACTAAAATTTCTTCCACTTGCTATAGCAATAGCATTGCCATTATCTAATATCATATTTAACGATTCAATCGTCTTTTTTCTTAATCTTTGACTAATTCCTACCAAAGTTCCATCTACTTCAAATACAAATAATTTCATAATGAATTAATAATACATTAACTACTTTATTAAATAAATTAAAACTTATATTTAGTTAATAAATTAATTCATTTATAATATCTTTATGTCTAGTAATAGAGGAATGAAAAAATATTTACCTTTCGCAAGTTTAACTGAGCAAGCTCAATATTTAAACAAGATGATAGAAGAAAAAAGTAAGGTTATTAAACCTCAAATTTCAACTGAGCAAGCAGAAAAAATCAATAAAATCTTATTGAATTATCATTCACAAGAGTTATTAATAAAATTTTATATTGATGGTCATATTTATGACTATGAAGGAAAAATTGATAAAATCAATAAAAAAGAAAAATTTTTAATTATTCATGATTACATTTTATCTTTTTCTAATATAATAGACATTAATGATATCACAAATTGTTTTGATGATATCTGTTAAGGAGGATTTTTATGACTAATGTTACAAAATTAAGTAGAGTTATTAAATCTATACAAGGTGTACTTTTTATAGCTTTAGGTATAGTTATTTGTATTTTTTATAATAATTCAAGTTTACATTCAGCTATAAGTTACTGTGTAGCCACAGTTATTTTAGCTTATGGATTATTAACTATCGCTTATTCATATTTATTTCAAAGAGGTATAGCTTCTACCGATGCAATAAGTGGCGTAGTTTTATGTTCATTATCTATATTTATATTTGCAGTACCTGATATAGTAATTAAATTTTTACCTTTATTTTTTGCTACTTTTTTACTTATATATTCTGTTTTATTTTTAATTGAAACAATTATCGCAATAGCTACTTCTAATATAGTAAAAGGTAAGAAAAGTATATTCAAATGTATTATTTATTCTTTTATAACTATTATAATTATGGCTTTAGGAATCTTTATATTAGTAATAAGCATTAAAGAAGGAACTACTCTTAGTAATTATTTAGTATTAATTATAGGAATTATTATAGTCTTAACAGGCTTATTATTAACAACTTATGCTTTAATTGCTCCTAAAAAAGATATCTTAGTAACTAAGAATTCTATTATAAATGGTGAATATGTTGATGATAAAAAACTACCTCAAAATATAGAAAAGCCTGCAAAAACCAAACGAAATTTTAAAAATAAAAAATCTTCATCCCCTTCTATTGAAGAAAAGAAAGATGAAGATAATATTAAACAAATAGAAGAAAAAGATAAAACTAACGAGTAACGCCAGTTAATTCTTTAAAATGTGGAAGAGTGTCGCACCAAGAGCAAAATTCGTGCCACTCTTTTAATTTATGGTATCTTCTTTGCATATACATTGTTTTTAATTGTTGATAATTAGTTGTCATTGAAGCACCTAAAACAAAACCACATGGAGTAGAAGCTACAAGTTCTCTCCATTTTTTTATTTTTTCTTCTTTTAATTCATCGGGAATTGCTAAATATTCATTTTTTATTTGTTCTACAATTTCTAAAATTTTCTTATTAGTTTCAGTAACACATTGATTTGAAATATCAAATTTAAGTAAACAATGCATTGTTGATTGAGAACTTATGAAATCAAACCAGTGATATCTTTGTGCTTGTTTCCACCAATATAAAGGAGCACTAACGTCAAATTGAACTATAATACCTTTTAAGAAATTATCATGTCCTTCACCAGATTTAGTAGATCCAAGATTAATACCTCTTTTTAAATCTTTTTCAGTTAATTCTTCTCTGTCAAATTTTGTTCTCATTGGATTTCCACTTGCTTTTAAAGCAAACTCTAAACCATAAACGCTAGTGTTTTCAATTTTAAATTCCATTTTTATAAGCCTCCATTAAATTAAGTAACAACGATAATCTAGTTAATAATCCTACACCTCTTGGTACAGGAGATAAAAATTTAACATCAAGATCAGGTTCACAATCTCCAACTAATTTACCATCAATTCTATTAATACCTACATCAAATATAACAGCATTTTTATTAATTTGGAATGTTTTATTAATAAAATAAGGTTTGCCAACAGCAACAACTATTAAATCAGCGTGTTTTAAATAAAACTCTAAATCTTCCTTACTAGTATGAGAATGTGTAATTGTCACATTCATATTTAAATTTAATAATAATTTAGCCATAGGTTTTCCAACTATATTACTACGACCAATTATTAAAGCATTTTTACCATCAAAATCGAAATTATTATCTTTCAAATAAGTAATTATTCCATTTGGAGTAGCTGGTTTAAATAAACTTTTAGAATTAAATCCATCAACATCTTTATCAGGATTTATCCAATCTTTAATAATTTCTTCATTTAATTGCTTTGGTAAGGGCATTTGAACAATGAAGCCTGTAACTGATGGATCATTATTTAATTTATCTATAACAATTTTTAATTCTTCCATTGTTATATTAATATCTAATTTCAAAAGTTCACCAATAGCTCCAATTTCAGCTAAATCTTTTAATTTTCCTTTAATATAAGCATTACTTGCTGGATCATCATTTATTTGAACAATGACAAGTTTTAAAGGTTCTTTGTTTTTTTTAATTTCATCAAGAAGAAATTGTTTCTTGTTATTTACGTATTCTGTTATTATTTCCATATTGTTTTTTATTATACCAAAAATAAAATTAATTTAAACTATATATAAGAAAAAAAGCCCAGCGACTTGCTATTCTTGCCTTGCGGCTACCTTCGCCACTACAGTGCTTAACTTCTCTGTTCGGGATGGATAGAGGTGTGTCCACTGCGTCATCGTCACCAGACTTCTACTTCAAGGATATAGTATACACTTTTTGTTCCCTGAAAACTAGATATTTGATTATGTTCTTTCCTTTACCTAAAAACTTTTTGTGACTTCTAAATAAAATCTTGAAATTAAGTCCTCGTGCTATTAGTAATAGTCGACTAAATGCCTTACAACACTTACATCTCTATCCTATCAACCTTGTAACATTCAAGGGCACTTACTTCTTTCGAATGGGAAGTCTCATCTTATGGTAGGCTTCACGCTTAGATGCTTTCAGCGTTTATCCTTTCCATGGGCAGCTACTCAGCCATGCTCCTGGCGGAACAACTGATATACCGTTGCCATGTCCATCCCGGTCCTCTCGTACTAAGGACAGGTCCATTCAAACTTCCTACGCCCACAACAGATAGGGACCAAACTGTCTCACGACGTTTTGAACCCAGCTCGCGTACCACTTTAATTGGCGAACAGCCAAACCC
>CAKPNG010000053.1 GCA_934168325.1 uncultured Bacilli bacterium | reverse complement strand
CAACATCACTATTATTATATTTACGGACTTAAGAATTAGAAAAGGGCTTTTTCGGATTTAACTTTTTTATTTAACTTCTTTATCTATTAACATACCTTTCTCAATACTTTTATATTCCATATTAAAATTATAGAACTTAAAATTATATGTATCTTCTTTTTCTATATAAGTAATAATTCCTAATTCATATTTACTGATTGTATCAGGTAATAAAACAGTAGAATATGAGCCATCTTCTTTACACGTATTATTACAACCAGTCAAAATTAAAACACCCAACAAACTTAAAAAGATTTTATTTTTCATTTTTCTTTCCCTTCTATTTTTAATTTTAAAATAAAAAAAATTCTATTCAAGATTTTTTTGAGATTAGTTTATTTTATAATTGCAAGAAAATTAAATAACTAACCTCGTTCATTATTATTCTTGTCATATAATTATTTAATAATTTTCCAGTACCCCTTTTTGTTTGTACCTATTCTTTCAATAAATCCTTTCTCAACGAGAGACACAAATACTCTCGATACTGTTCTTCTAGATATTCCAAGTTCAACAACTAAAGTGTCATAAGGGATACTAGGATTATTAATTAATTCAAGCAAAACCCTTTTCTCGTTATCAGTTAATTCACCTGAAAGATTTTTGTCATCATTTTTGCCATCATTTTTGCCACTTGGCATTGTGTTAGCAACTTTCTTATTGAATGGAATAATTACATTAATATATGTATCGTGAATATCAAATGCTTCTTTGCCGTATTTTTCTATAATTTTAGGGATACCATGACCTGTATGTTCAACAATTCCTAATTTCAAAAATATTCTCATTAATACAGAATTTCTAGGATGGCTTACGCCGTTAAAAAAATCATTTTTCGTTATCTCTCTTGGAATTCCACCGTGGGATGTAATCTCAATTCTATCACTATAAAATGACACTAATGGTTCAGATATTGTCCAATCATTGTGAACAATTGCATTCACTAAAGCTTCATTAACACAGTCCATGTCGTAAAGATATTCATCAATTCTAGGTCTAACAGTAGTATCTGTAATACAAATATTTTCCGCAATAAGTCTATCCTTTAGTCGCTGTAATCCAAGCAAAATACTTTGATCACCATAATCGCTTCTTTGTGAAATAGTTGCTTTAGTATTTCCTCTGAATTTTACAAAGATAAGAGGTACCATATTTTTATCTGCAAGAAGTTCAGCCATTAAGTTGTATTCACCATTTTTCATCAATAGACTAAAATTAGATTCAAAAGCATTTTGATTAATGTGATATCCTTTGCTTGTTAAAAGTATTTTCATCATATCAAAAGATAGTGGAGCATAATGAGAAGGAGCTTTTAATATAAAATCATCATCAATAAAATTCTTCTGATATCTATATTCAATTTCAACAGAACTCATTTCTTTACAAGTAGTACCAATTCTAACGAGGCATCCTTTGGAAGAAAAACCATATTTTTTAATGCAATAAATTGGTTTGTAGCCTTTCCCAACAATAATTTTTATTACATTTTTGCCATTTTCAATTATAGGTATTGTTGTAATCTCAGCTTGAGGATTTGGCTCTATCTGAGAGGTTATACAATCAGATATTTTCTTTTGAGTTTCATCCATTTGATTATTAGGAATACCTTTTATCTCTCCCAAATCAGTTATACCAACATAGATTTCTCCACCCTGTGTGTTTAAAAAAGCAACAATATCTCTTAAAAGAGAGTCTGTAAATCTCTCTTTTAATTCTAAAACTTCAGATTCAATGTACATTATTTTCACCTCTTGATATTATATTACTATATTTTTGCCAAAATATCAACATTTTTGCCATTTTAGTTTGCGTTTCATATTTGTAGGTCGATAAAAAAATAAAAGAATCCTATAATTATATTTGCGAAATAAAAAGAGGGTTCTATATAAATACATTAGCAAATTTTAATGATAGTTTAACTGAATATTTTGAAAAAGTTGATAAATTGGCAATTTCTAGTTACTCTGAGTTATTAAAAACGCTCGATGATGAATTATTCAAAATTAAGCTAAAATATTTAAAATCAATTAAAATAGATCGATATTAACTACAAAAGGCTATTTAACTTTTAAACGACGATTATTATTATGATGAGAGTATCAAAAAATATTACTATCTTTTAGATTTGAAGTTAAAATCAGTAAATATAAAAAATATCTGATGAATTAATTCTTAAAATAATGGATAGAATTAATGAAACATCTTGTAGAAAAATAGGAAGAACTATTGTTCCTAATCGTGTGATTTCTAAGTTGACAATATATCGCACTATCAAAAATACAAAAATATATTTAGACGAAAAGCAAACCAAAATTAAAGAATTTAGTGATAACGTACATCTTCAAATTGATGAAAAATATCTAAGAATGAGAAGCTTCCCTAACAAAATACCTCTTTATACGTACTATATGTTTACTGAAAAAATTAAATGTTGGTACTAAAGAAAATCCAAGAAATAAACTTGTTAATAAGATAATTTAAGGCACATTTAATGCGAAAGATTTTATTAATCAACTTATTACTATTTTTTTGAACATTTTTAGAAAGATACAACTTCAATTTTTGGTTTATTTTTTGTTTCAATTTATTAATGCCTAAATTCGAATATGAAGAATAGTTTGAAGTTAATATGTCTTTAGAAAAATTTTTTTCTCAATTTTAAGAGTAATTTTTTATCAACTTTTTAAAAGTTTATTGAAGAAAAAAATGTTCCTTTCAATATTTATAGCGAAAAAGCTGATGAAATAGACTCTTTACAATATTTTTAAAATTCTGGCGAACTTTTGAACCTCATTTTCAGTAATTAGAAATTCCTAATCAGCAAGAAAACTACGGCTTTTGACCGTAGTTTTATTAGTTATTTAATTTAACTTATTTCTTTGAAGAACCTTCAACTGCTTTAGTTTTTTCTTTTAAATCTTCTGTTAAATCCCAGTTTTCAAATCCTTCAGTATGTGGTAAATAAACATCCCATCCGTTAAGTTCATTGACTTTCAATTTAATGTTTTCACCAGTAACTTTAAGGATATGTCCACCTTTAGTTAAGTCTTTACTTAAGAAGTGAATATGCCATCCTGGTAAGTTCATACCTTCTACGTAATTTGGGCAATAAACACCAATTACATAACCTTCAATGTCATGATATTCAAATTCTCTTTGATCACAAGCAACTTTATATAAAGGTTCATAAGGTTCTTTTTGTTTAAAACAAGATCTTACTCTTACATTAAATGTACCTTCCATTTTAATCATATAGAAGTAATTATGTGAACCAATACATTGATTCATCTTATTCTTAAAATCTTCGATAGAATCAAATGAAATTTCATTTTCTTTTACACCTTCATCAAAATGACTTACAGTAGAAAATGGTAATGTATCACTATCTTTCATTTCACTAACTTTACCATCAGCTCTACCATCATAAGCATGTCCATTTAAGATAATAGCTTCACCATCAAGACCATCATAAGTTCCAATACCAACATTACCTTTTTTAAGTAAATCTTTAACACTTACTGATCCATGATAGTCACCCATCATTAAACTATTTAATGTACCAACTTGAAATAATTTATTCTCTTTCATAAATATAACCTCCAATTATATTTTATTTATCTATATTCTCTTTATTACCAACTTTTACATCATCTTTATGTGATTTAATATGCAATATTTTCTTATAAAAATCATGATTATGATGATGTGTACGATAATTACCATTTTCATCATATATAGCAGCTAATAATTCTGGATGATCTTTTTCAAATACTCTAATAGGATCAGCCATCTTTTCACCTTGATGCGATTTGAAATAGTAATTCATAGTCCATTTTGTAAAGAATGGATCTAATATATTAGTAACAAGTAATACGATAGCTAAGATTAATGTAGCATTACCTACTTTATCACCATAAGTAACACCATTAAATGAATAACTAGCAAACATAGGTGGAATACTTAAAGCAACACCTGCTAAAGAAGCACTACCTACTGAAGCATATCCTGGTCTTTTTAATGCAAATCTATCAACAATATAAGGAATAACTAAAGTAACAGCCCAATAAATTAAGATTAATACAATAGCAGCTACCCAAAGCATTCCATCACTAAATGCTTTAGCTAAATTAATTGTTGAACCAAATTGGAATCCTAAGAAAGGTAATAATATAGCATTCCCACCTTTAAATACTTCTCTAATTTTAGGATCTAAATTACCTAAGATAAATCCTAAAATAAATGGTAATAATAAGGATACAATTTGCATGATTTTACCAATTAAACCAGCATCACCACTTGATACACCAAAACAAGATATAACAATAAATGGTAATAAAGGCATTGATAATATAAGCATAATTGGGAATGTAGCTCTATCACTATTATCTGCATATGGTGGAATAATACCCATATATAAAGCAGCATTAGCACTACTTACACATACACATAATGTAACAGGATCAATTCCTAAAAATCCATTAGGACAAAATACAAAGATTAAAACGCTTAATATATAAGCGGGAATAAGTCTAGCTAATATAATCCAAATACCTCTTTTAAATACTTCAACAAAATCATGAGGCTTAATCATTGTACCAGTACAGAATAACATCAAGCCTATAACAAGCATTTGTCCAGTACTACCGAACAAATCTTTCATAGGATTACCTAAGTAATTCCAAAGGGTTAATCCTTCTCCAGGCTTTCCAGTTCCTAAGCCACTAGCAATACATATAGAACATATAATTGCACTTATAACTAAAGGAACAAACATTGTACCAGCAGGAATCTTATTTAAGAATTTCCAAATACCAATACCATTAAACTTTTTCTTTTCTTTTATTTCATTTTCCATAAAAATACCTACAATCTGCAAGGTTTTTTAAAATTTAACCTACTTTTTTAAATTTTCTAAATATTCGTGACCTAATCTATCGCAAAGTAAAATAGCATCTTTTAATTCACTAGGAGTACAATCTCCACTTAAATTATGAATACTTTCTCCTGCTAGACAACTTGCTTTAGCAACAGCTTCAACATCACTATCTTCAAGACCAATTTCTTCAAGAGTTAAAGGAAGTCCGACAGAATACATAAAGTCTCTAACTTGGTTATATTCTTCACTACATCCATTTTCAAGTAATAATTGAACAAGTGTACCAAAAGCTACACAATTGCCATGCATTGCAGTCTTTTTACCAACTGAAGTAACGCCATTATAGAAACTATGAGCGACACAAAGTCCACCATTATCAGCACCAACACCACTAAGATAAGTATTAGCTTCAATAATAGCATCAAGTTCTGGTGTAACTAACTTATTTTCAACACTAACTAAAGCTTTTTTACCATCTTTAATTAATGTTTCATAACATAATTTACATAAAGCCATAGCACTTAATGTAATTCCACCATTTTCTAGTGATTTAGAATGAGTTTTATAACATGCTCTAGCTTCAAAATAAGTTCCAAGAGCATCACCCATACCAGCAACTAAGAATTTAGCAGGGGATTTAGAAATAACTCCACTATCAACAATTACTAAATCTGGGTTATTAGGATAGAATAAATAAGAATTGAATGAATGATCATCGTTATAAATAACACTTAATCCAGTACATGGTGCATCAGTAGCACATACTGTTGGTACGATTGCAATTCTTCTATGAGTATAATATGCTGTTGCTTTAGCAGTATCAATTGCACTTCCTCCTCCAATACCAACGACTACATCAATCTTTTCGTCTTTAACTATCTTTTCCATTCTTTTAATTTCACTAACTGATGAAATTCCATTAAAAATTTCATAATGTCTAACTGTTTTACTACTACCAAATGATTCTTCAATTAAATCATGAGTTGCATTATAGCCACTATGTGAACATACAAATAAATACTTTTTACCAAAATCTTTAGCATTTTCATAAAATTTCTTCAAAGCATCTTTTCCTTGAATATATTTTAAAGGTGCTCTCATAAGTAATAAATCTTTCATAATAGATTTTCCTCCAAACGCTAATAAGATACTCTAAATAAATATTGAGTTAAATGTTTTAAAAGAATAAAATGTTCATATATATTTGTGCTACTAGACCAATATGAATATTTTTGAAAAATTATTACAAATTGAAGAAGAATCTACTACTATTGATGAGTTAACTAAGGGTTTTTATTCATTAATTGAGTGTCCTTTAGCTATTATTGATGAAAATTATAAAATAATAAGTTATTTTGCTTTAGATGAATATACATTAGGAAAGACCTTTTATGACTCAATTAAAAGAGGTTATTGGTCTATAGAACTAATTAATAAAATATCTAAATCATTTATTGATGATAAGTATGCTATTATTAGTTTTGATAATATAAATAGATTATTAATTAAATTAAAAGATAAAGAGAATAATCTATTAGGTTATTTAGTTATTATTGAATTTAATAAAAAATTAATAGATTTAGATAAAGAATTATTAACTCATATCACTAAAATAATAACTAAATACTTATTAATAAATAATACACATCAAAATATTAATAATTTAAATTCTTTCTTTACTTCTTTAATAAATAAAGAATTTAATAATGAAACTATCTTTTTAGAAAAATATAATTCAATAATAGATAAAAATAAGATATATAAGTTTATTATTATCTCTATTAATAATATAGATAAAAAAATATTAAAAACATTAGAGATATCATTAACATTTTTATTTATAGATTCTTCGATTATTTTTAAAGAAGAATATATAATAATCTTCTTTTATAATGAATTTAATTATGAAGATATTAATTCTTTCTTCTTTAAAAATAAATTATATGGAATATTATCTACTCCAATATTAGATTTTTATAATATTAATACTGTCTATAATATATTAAAGAAATTATTAACTTATTTAATAATAGATAAAAATGAATATATCTTATATAAAGAAAGTGATTATATCTTTTTATCTACTATTATAGGTACTAATGATAATATTGTATTATTATCATTAATACATGAGAATATACTTAAATTATATAAATATGATATTGATAATAATACTTCTTTAGGTTTTACTTTATATACATATATTAAATGTAATCGTAGTTTAGCTGAATGTAGTAAAGAATTATATGTACATAAAAATACAATTACATATCGATTAAATAAAATAAAAGATATCTTAAATGAT
Source organism: uncultured Bacilli bacterium (assembly GCA_934168325.1). Lineage (GTDB taxonomy): Bacteria > Bacillota_I > Bacilli_A > RFN20 > CAG-826 > Onthovivens. The sequence goes on along the minus strand of CAKPNG010000053.1, from coordinate 943 downwards.
AATTTAGATTCATCTTCAATTAATCTAAATTATCTACATTCTTTATTAATTATTAAATATTTAATATCTATTAAATTTAATTTTAATAAATATTTAAAATAATTTAATTGACAAATTAGTATATAAAGTAATAAATTACTTATATTATTTGGGGGAAGAAATAATGAAAGAACTAATCTTGTCTAGTAAGCAAATTGATGAAATTACTACTAAGCTAGCTAGTAAATTTAATGATCTTTATATGAATAAAGACGTTGTACCTGTATTTATTTGTGTATTAAAAGGTGCTGCACCATTTATGCATGATTTAATTAAAAAATGTACATTTCCTTTAATTATTGATTATGTACAAGTATCTAGTTATAGTGGAACAGAATCTACAGGAGTAATTCATTTAAAGAAAGATTTAAGTGAAAATATTGAAAATAAAGAAGTTATTATTATTGAAGATATAATTGATACTGGTACTACTTTAAAATATTTAAAAAATTATTTAAATATTACTTATAAACCTAAAGATATTAAAATCTGTTGTTTAGTTGATAAAAAGCCATTAAGAAAAGTTGATTTAGAACCTGATTATGTTGGATTAGTTTTAAATGAAGCTAAGTTCTTAGTTGGCTATGGATTTGATTATGATGAATTAGAAAGAAATACTCCTTATGTATTTGTTCCTAGTGAAGATCAAATTGAAAATTGGGATAAAATATTGAAGAAATAAAGGGTTTTTAATTAAAATAGGTTAATTTCTATTTATATTAAATTTATATTGAGTAATATAAATTTTAATAAAATTATTAAAATAGAAATTAATCTTTTTTATTATCTAATTAATTAAGAATTAATTAATTATATAGATATTATTCGATTGTGTCCCTTTGTTGTAGGTCTCCCTAAAATTAAATACAATTAAGTATTACTTCCGAAAACCATATTTGCAAGT
>CAKPNG010000052.1 GCA_934168325.1 uncultured Bacilli bacterium | reverse complement strand
TGCAAATATGGTTTTCGGAAGTAATACTTAATTGTATTTAATTTTAGGGAGACCTACAACAAAGGGACACAATCTTAAAAAGAAAGACCACCTTCACGGTGGTCCTTGTAACTATTAAATCTATATTATTTAACAGCTATCTTATTAGATTTTTTAGCGATTTGTTCTTTAGGAACGAAGATCTTTAATACACCATTATCATATGATGCATCAACTTTACTTGAATCAATATCACCTACATAGAAACTACGAGATTGGCTACCATAGTATCTTTCTTTTCTAATAAATTTGCCATGATTTTTCTCTTCATCATTATGTTCTTCATGATATGCGATAGTTAAATATCCATCTTCTATATCCAAAGAGATATTTTCTTTTTTGACTCCTGGTAAATCGACAGCGAACTCATAGTTAGTTTCGTTTTCTTTAATATCAGTTTTCATCATATTTTCATTGCCATGTCTAAATACAGGTGCAAAGAAATCTCCAAATATTGGATCCTCATAAAATCCTAATTCATTTTTCTTATTATTTGTCATAATCAATACCTCCTATTAAGTACTTTATTTAGCACTCTATTTCTTCAAGTGCTAACTATATTATAGCCTCGTTTTTAGCACTGTCAATAGGTAAGTGCTAATTTTTTTAAAAATTTTTTAATTTATTTTTAAGAGTTATAGATTAAAATAAATAATATATGAAAAAAGCTATTATTTTTGATTTTGATGGTACATTAGTCCATAGTTTTCCATTAATTTATCGTTCATTGAATGAAACATGTATTAAATTTTTAAATAAATCCTTCACTGAAGAAGATATTTTATCTAAATATGGAGCTGATGAAGAAGGTATTTTAATGAAATTATTAAAAGATAAATATACGAAAGAAGCTTTTAATTATTTTTTAGATTTATATAAAAAATATTCTAATGAAATGATGCCTACTTTAATCCCAGGATTAAAAGATTTATTAATTTTTTTAAATAATAACAATATACCTTTATATATATTAACTGGTAGATGTATTGAAACTTTAGAATATTCATTAGAAGCTTTAAAGATAGTTAATTTATTTAATAAGCCATATTATGTAGGTAGTAAAATTGCTATGAATAAAGCTAGTAATATTAATAAATTATTATTATATAATAATTATAGTAATGATGAAGTTGTTTATGTTGGAGATAGTATTAACGATATAAAAGCTTGTAATGAAGCTAATATTGATATTATTAGTGTTAATTATGATAAGACTATTAGAACTGAAAATCTCTCTATTTATAACAAAAACACTGCAAAAACCGTATTAAATTTAAAATTTATGCTAGAAAAAATTTTTAATATAAATTAATCGTCTTCTTCTTTTTTATTAACTTTAATTAATAATTTATCAATAGAACCATTCTTATCTAATGCGATAACTTTCATTTCTAAATTTTTATATTCAATAACATCATTTAATTTAGCAAATTTATCATCTAAAAGTTCAACACAGAATCCACCGATTGTGACATATTCTGTATCGAGTTTATCATAATCTAAATCAAATAATTCACAAAAATCTTCAAGATTTAATTTACCATCTACAATATAAGTACCATCATTTCTTTTAGTATAAATTGTATCAGGATCATCTTTTTCATCCCAAATTTCACCAACTAATTCCTCTAAGATATCTTCTAAAGTTAAAATTCCTTCAACACCACCATATTCGTCCATAATAAGAGCAAAGTGTTGTTTCTTCTTTTTAAATTCTTTTAATACGTCATTTATTTCAATTGAACGAGGAAATCTTAAAGGCTCATGTAATATTTCTTTTAAATTAATATTTACGTTATTAATTTTAGCTAACATTAATGCTCTAGTTTTAACAAATCCAATAATATTATCAATAGTCCCTTCATAAACTGGAACTCTACTATATTTAAATAAATTTGGATCTTCCATTATTTCATCAATATCATCATCAATATCTATAGCATAAATATCAACTCTAGGAGTCATAATTTCATAGGCTTCAGTTTGAGTATAAGTAATAGTATCGTGTAATAAATTAGCTTTTTCTTCATCAACTGATCCTTGGTCTTTAATATCGTCAACCATCTCATGTAAATCATCTTCACTTATTTCAATATCTGTAACTCCATGAGTAATAGGATAAGTTATTAATTTACCAAAGTTAGCAACTAAAAAAGTAATAGGTAAGCATATATAATTTAAGGCATTAATTATTTTGCTATATAAGATAGAAAATTTAAAATTAAAAATTTTTCCTATGGATTTAGCAGTGATTTCTCCAAAAACAATCTTTAAAATTAAAGCAATCATAGAAGCAACTAAGCCCCAATTTTCAGTAATTGCACTACTTGGATTTACCAAAACTACATAAGCTAAATTAACTCCTAAAAGAGTAGCAACAGAATCAATACCAGCATTAACAGTATCATTTAAAAATAAAATAGTTGATATTGTATTATCATAACCTCTTGTCAATTGATAAGCATATTTAACACTCTTTTTATTATTCTTTTTTAATTCAGATTCTAAATGTAATATATCAACACTACCATAAACCATATCAGAACTACTAAAAAAGAAACTTAATAAAAAGAATATAACTAAAACACAAATATATATAGTGATTAATAATTCCCTATTCATGGATAATTAGTCTCCTTTTAATAGGTTTTTCATCAATATCTTTAACTAATTCTTCTAAAATATCTTCCATAGTGATAATCCCACAATAAACATCTTTATCAAAAACAATTGCTAAATGAGTTTGTTCTTTCTTTAATGTTTCTAAAGCATCATCAATATTTTCATTAATATCTATAATAATTGGTTTTACTAAAATAGATCTAATCTCTAAATGAGGATCAATACTATATTCTTCAAAATATTTCTTAACAACTAAAATACCAATAATATCAGATTCATCATCATCATAAATTGGTATACGACTATAATCAGTATTTGAAATAACTTTATTTAATTTATCCAGAGTTAATTTATTAATATTTAGAGATAAAACTTTATCTTTATTTGTATATACATTAGAAACTTTTAAAGTATCAAACTTAAATGCATTATCAATTAATTCTTTTTCATCATTCTCAAATAAATTCGCTTTCTTTTCATCTTCTTCTAAATCAGTATCTTCATCATTAATAGCTACATTAACAGAATGCATCAAATCTTCTTTAGATAATAAATTTTCATCTTGTATCTTAAATATTTTATGAACTAGCCATAAAAATGATTTAAATATTATTATAATTGGAAATAATAAATAATAAGTTAATGTTACAGGATAAGCTAAAATACATGCCATTCTATTAGGAATTGCTTTAGATAAAATTTTAGGACATGTATCACTTACAATATAAACTAAAAAAGCCATTACAACTGTAGATAAAATAGCTTCAACACCATTACCTAAATTATATATTTCACATAAATTATAAAATAAGATAGCACTTAAGAATGACATAAGAGTTTGAACAATATTATTACCAACTAAAACAGTAATTAAGGTATTATCAAATTTATCAACTAAATTAGTAACTAACTTAGCAGTGAAATTACCTTTATTAGCTAAAACTTTAAAATGATACTTATTACAATTAGAATAAGCATTTTCACTCGCACTAAAAATAGCACTCACAAATAAAAGTATTGCTATTATTATCCAAGCACACCAACTAGGCATGCCCCATACTGTATTTAAATTCTCAGATGACACACTTTCAGTTAATACTAAACACCGCGGATCCACTTACTCTTTTTCTCCATTAATTTACTATTATAAAAAAATTTATCTAAAAATCAACATATATCTATATAATAATCAGATCTAAAAAGGTTTATAATGTATGGAAATAGAAGAATTAATAATCTAATTAAAGGAGGCAATAATAATGAACAATAAATGTTTATTAATAATAGGATTAATACTTTCTACATTATCAATTAGTGGATGCTCAAATAATAATTATCAAAATGTTGATTATTTAGATGAAATAACTTTTTCAAAAAATCGATTAAAAAACGCAGATTTTAGTTTTAATTTTTCTTTCGGAGAAAAAAAGATACAAAAAATAAGAAAATGTGAATCATCTAGTAAAGCTGCAAGTAATCCATACGAACTTACTACTGATATGTTTGGATTATACGAAGAAGAGAATAATTTATTCGATGTTTATGTAAATTATCTTGATTCAATGAGAGATCAAGCCATTAATATCGTTGATAACTGTATTAATAATATTACAGTTTTAAATAAAGCAGTTCGAAAAGATTTTAATGATAATGATATCGATGTTTTAACTTATGATGGCAATAATGATATAGTCCATGTCTATTCTAAAAAGGAAGATCATAATTTTGATATAGAACTTTATTATGATGATTATGGTAGAGAAGTCGTTAAAATGATTGATGTTTCACCAAATTATGGAAATATTATCGAGTATATTCCTAATACTTATTATTATTTTAATAATATTGAATTTTATAATAATATACTTCGTACATCTGTAGCATATAAAGGTGGCGACAAACTATGGAATGGCTTTGAATATAGAGCAAATATAAACAATCCTATTATTAGTAAAGAAGGTACATATGATTTTACTAATAATTCTATTTATATTAGCTTAATGAATGAACAAAAAAATCATGAAATTTACATAACAAACTTAAATACTATTATCAAAAGAAACGACGGTACTCCTGTTAGTAGTAATCAAGAAGCAAAAAATGATGATTTTGCTTATTTATCAAAAAATTTTTGTTCTTTAAATCACTTAAATTATAACTATTCTGGAATATTAGAAATAAGTCCAGTTGTTCTTAACGGCATTCAAAAAATAGTAGCAAATAATAAAACAAATGATTTTAATTATTTTCTTAATAAAAATAATGGGGATTATATTTTATTAAATAATGGTATTAAAATTTATCCAGATGATATTTATACAAAAGAATACGGAATATGTAGATTTAATAATGAAGATGGAAAATTTTACGATTTAGATGGAAATTTAATCTTATCTAGCACAGTATCAAATCTTTTTAGATTCAACGAGTGGTTTTATTTTTATGGTGATGCAAGAAAAATTGATTCTAGAATAACATTAACTTTTAGAGAAAAAGACTATTCCAATAATCTTGATCTATTCGAAGATTTTATGAATAAAAACAATATTACATTTAATAATAATGTAACAAATAATTTTTATGATATAGCTAGAGGCTATATTTTAAGCAATGTTAACAGGCTATATCTTTCTTATAGAGAAGTTTATAATGATGCACTTACATTTGAAAATTTTAAGAAAAACTTTTTAAATGATCACGTGAAAATGTTTAATGCTTATAAAAATATTGATGACAAAATTAATTCGTATCCTTCTATTTCGTATAACGAACTTCCAAAAATAAACAATCGTGAACCATTAATTAATTTAAATAAAGTTGATAATAGCGTTAATTTTACAAATAATTCAATAGATTTTAATGGTATTTCTTTTGGTGTCAAAAAAAGTGTACTATTTCGAGAAAAAAGTAACTATACAATTAAAGCATCAATTGGTGGTGGTGAATATATTCTTAATGGTTTTAACACTGTTAATTATGAAAGAAAAGACATGTCATTTAGTGGATTAAATTGTAATATTACAAACGATAATCTTCCAAAAAAAGAAGGCAAATATCTAATTAAATTATCATTATCAAAATTATTAGATAATTCTCAAGCATGTCCTTTATCAAATCAAGTTGAAGTAAAAGTTAATAAATTCGATTCTTTTAGTGCATCCTTTAAAGATAAAAATAATAAAACATATACATGTGAATATAATTATGATAACGGCTTTATTAATGTCTCTATAAAAGATTAATAAAGTATTCTTAATCTCTTGGTTCAAATAAAACATTGTACTTATTATTAAACTAATGTAAAAAAACGTAACTATCAATCGACAGTTACGTTTTTATTATTACTATCTATATATTAATTAATAATTATAAATTATTTAGATTGAATATATTCATCAATAGCTTTAGCAGCGTGTTTTCCAGCACCCATAGCAAGAATAACAGTTGCAGCACCAGTAACAGCATCGCCACCAGCATAAACACCTTCTCTAGATGTTAAACCAGATTCATCTTTAGTTACGATACATCCATGTGGATTAGTATCTAATCCTTTTGTAGTTGATTTAATTAATGGGTTTGGAGAAGTACCAATAGAGATAATTACACAATCTACAGGTAAAATAAATTCACTACCTTCAACTGCAACAGGTCTACGTCTACCACTAGCATCTGGTTCTCCAAGTTCCATCTTAATACATTTCATACCATTGACTAAATGTGTTTCTGGATCTTCAAGAATTTCAACAGGATTATTTAATAATTTGAAAATAATTCCTTCTTCTTTAGCGTGTTCAACTTCCTCTTTTCTTGCAGGAAGTTCTTCTTCACTTCTTCTATAAACAATATAAACTTCTTCAGCGCCTAAACGTTTTGCACATCTAGCAGCATCCATTGCAACGTTTCCACCACCAACAACAGCAACACGTTTTGCATGTTCGATAGGAGTATCACTACCTTCTTTATAAGCTTTCATTAAGTTAGTTCTAGTTAAGAATTCATTAGCACTATAAACACCTTTTAAGTTTTCACCAGGAATTCCCATAAATCTAGGTAAACCAGCACCACTACCAATGAAAATAGCTTCGAAGCCATATTCTTTTTGCAATTCATCAATTGATAAAACGTGGCCAATAACCATATTTGTTTCAACTTTAACACCTAAAGCTTTTAATCCATTAACTTCTTTTTGAACGATAGCTTTTGGTAAACGGAATTCAGGAATTCCATAAACAAGAACACCACCGGCTAAATGTAAAGCTTCGAAAATTGTAACATCATAACCTTTTTTAGCTAAATCACCAGCACAAGTTAATCCACTAGGGCCACTACCAATAACAGCGACTTTATGTCCATTACTAGGAACTTTTTTAACTTCACCATTAAAGTGTGCATTATGATAATCAGCTACAAATCTTTCAAGACGTCCGATAGCAACAGGTTCACTACCAGGTCTTAATCCTCTTGTACATTTCATTTCACATTGAGTTTCTTGAGGGCAAACTCTACCACAAACTGCTGGTAAAGATGATGATTCACTAATAATATCATAAGCTGCTTCAAAATTACCTTGAGCAACTTGTTGAATAAATCCAGGAATATTAATATTAACAGGGCAATGAGCAACACATGGTTTATTCTTGCAATTTAAACAACGTTTTGCTTCATCAATTGCCATTTCTTCAGTGTAACCAATAGCAACTTCTTTAAAATTCTTATTTCTAACGTTTGGTTCTTGAGATGGCATTGGGTTTTTAGTAGGTCTCATATTAAATGGCATAATTATTTAACCTCCTTTTTAAATAAATTACATTCTTCTTCATAAGCATGTCTTTCAAATGCTTTATACATGGTTCCTCTTTGCATTGCTTCATCGAAATCAACTTCATAACCATTAAAATCAGGTCCATCAACACAAGCAAATTTTGTCTTTCCACCAACAGTTAATCTGCAGCATCCACACATACCAGTTCCATCAATCATAATTGGGTTCATTGAAACAGTACATGGAACGTTATATTTCTTACATGTAGCAACAACAAATTTCATCATGATAAGAGGTCCAATTGCTACGACTTCATCGAAGTTTTCGCCATTTTTGAGTAATTCATCTAATGCATTAGTAACTAAACCTTTTGTACCGACGCTTCCATCATCGCTCATAAGAATGTACTTATCACTAATATCTTTAAATTCTTTTTCTAAAATTACTAAGTCTTTATTTCTAAAGCCAACAATCGAAGTAACTTTTGCACCATGTTCGTGGAACGCTCTAGCAACAGGTAATGCAATAGCGCAACCAACTCCACCACCAATAACTGCAACATTCTTTTTACCTTCTACTTCGCTAGGCTTGCCTAATGGACCAACAAAGCTGTAAAGCTCATCGCCGACTTCTTTGTGATTCAATTTTAATGTTGTAGCACCAACAATTTGGAAAATAATGCTAACAGTGCCTTTCTCTGGGTCAGTGCCAGCAACAGTAAGAGGTATTCTTTCTCCGCCTTCTTCGACAATTAAGATAATAAATTGTCCAGCTTTAGCTTTTTTAGCAACAAATGGAGCTTCAATTTCCATATATGTTACTGTAGGATTTAATACTTCTTTTTTAACAATTTTAAACATATATTCCTCCTAAAATTATCAAGTCCATTATAGACTTAATAATAAAATTATTAAAGTAAAAACAAACTGGAGTTTGCGTTTCATATTTGTAGGTCGATAAAAAAATAAAAGAGCCCTATAATTAAATTTGCAGAAATAAAAAGAGG
>CAKPNG010000051.1 GCA_934168325.1 uncultured Bacilli bacterium | reverse complement strand
AACCCTCTTTTTATTTCGCAAATTTAATTATAGGGTTCTTTTATTTTTTTATCGACCTACAAATATGAAACGCAAACCAACAATATTCGCTTATTGAGCTATTTTTAATTTATTGTTATAATGAATTATGAAGAAATTGAATTTTTTATATTTATTGCCGTTAGTCTCTATAATCCTTTTTGGTTGCTCTCCTTCAAATAAAGTTAAGGAATATATGCTAAATGATTATCAGTTTAGTACAGCTAAAGATAATGCTAATGACCTCATAAGACTAACAATGAATAAAGATAATACATATGAGTTTTGTTATAAAAAGAAGCCCACTAGTAATGATTATGATTTTATAATTAATGATAAATGGGAGCTTGTGCTTTCATTTACTTATAAGTGGACATATAACAATACATCTTATAAAGATTTAAAAATGACAGTTAAGGCTGATGTTGGAATATTTAAATTAAATAATTCTAATAATAATGGGTTACAAAATTATCTTGCGCTTGATGATACTTCTTATTGTTTATGGTCGACTAATGAAGAAGTAACTAAAGATTATTTATTAAGCTTAAGAAAAGATGGATATAATGGGCAATATAAAGAAGGAGCTATAGAATTTCATGGTACTAGATTATATCCACGAGGTTCTGCTATGGCTGAATGGAGATAATAAATTATTAAATGGCCTAGTTTATTAAAGATATTACTATTGAATAATTAATATTGTTATTAATGACAAGTTAAATATATATTATTTTTATTACCTTTTAATACTTATCAAAATAAGTTATCATAATATAAATAGATTTTATGACATATCTATTCAAGTATATAGTTGTGGATGTTAAAACATTTATCATTGTTTAACGTATTTACAATCTATTATAAGTAGTATCTTGACTATCTTTAGTATCATTTATTGACAAAAAAATGAAATAAGTTTACAAGATAAATATTATGGCCTAGAAAGGAGAAGATTTATTATTCAGTCGTTAAACTAGGCTTAACTGAATGATAATTAAAATAATGAAGAAAGGTTTTCTATTTTGCCTAGTATTAACTCAGGCAGCGTGTTTATTTAGTTGTTCAAATAAGATTAATAATGCTGAATATAATGATTATTTAAATAAAGTAAAAAAGATTGTTAATGACTTTATTCCTTCTGATAGTCCATTTAAAAAGCAAATTTTAAAAAGAAAAGTTGATAAAGATGATAGTATTTTATCAATCATTGATAAGGCAGAAGGTAAGGAACAAAAACCTGATATTGCAAATGCATTTGAGCAATCTTTTTATATACCTGTTGTAGTTGGAAAAGGATTAACAGAGTATCGTAAACAAACTAATTTTTATAATATTACAACTTTTGTTGGTGAACAATTTTATGTTAAAACTTATCTTGAAGATGAAGTAATTTCTACTAATGTCTATATTCCTTCTGAATTAAGTGTCGATGGGGTGGGTCATTACTTATATTTTAGTGTCGATTACAAAAGTGAAAATGATTACAAATTTAGTGGAGTTGAGACAACTGATGATAACTCTATTGAATGGTATTTTTATGGCGATAATACATTATTATTTTTAGAGTATTCAAAAACACCAGAAAGAACTGTTATCAACTATCAAAATTCTAGTTTAGAAAGTAAAGAAATATCTGAAGAAAATGTGGTTTTAGAAGTTAGAAATAAACTTGATAATGAGTTTTCTTCAATAGATAAGAATAATTTTAAGAATTTAAAAAATGAATCAAGATTTGATATTTCAAAAAAAGAATATTCGAATATTTTAGATGATTTGTTTGCTAATCGAGATGGCACTAATCTTGAAGGACTTCAGGTTTATGATGGTGTAGCTTTAGGATATATTGCACAAAAAAATGAAACAACAATAAGTTTACCAAATAGTGTAACAGCAATAGCAAATCGTTTTTATATTTCTTCTCCAAATGGAAATATTAAAGAATTATTTATTCCTAAATCAGTAACAAAAATTGTTGATCAATCAGGAAATAATGTCGATATTTCATCTTTTGAAATTGAATATAGAAATGATAACAACTTTTATTTCTTAGAAAAAATTAGTGTTGAAGAAGGTTCATCCCTATTTAAAACAGATGGTATTTGTTTAACAAATTCAACCGAAGATACGCTTTTATATATAATGAATAAAAATGTTAGTGATTTGGATTTATCTAAATATCAAATTTATTCAAATTGTATAATGAATGCACCATTACCTGATTGTATAGGAAAATTAAAAAAATTTAAATATAACTTAGTTAAAAGAAAAGAAAACAATTATCCTTTTGATATATTTTTAAATCAATATACTCACGAAAGTCTAGAATTCGATACAATTAATTATGATTATTTAGAAGTTTGCAATATTGAAAATGAATATTCTTTTAGTGTTTATAATAGAAATATACATATTAAAAAATTAGTGTTAAATGGTACTTTTGAAAAAGTTTATGTTGACGATAATAATGGTGCTATAAGTAATGTAGAAATAAAATCTACTAATCCTAACGCTTGTGTCTTAGGCGTACTAAATGGTATAGAGGTATTTGACATTTATAATAATAATAATACGAATGAAGAAACAATAATGTTTTGTGAAAATATTAAAAAAATTATTGTTCATGAGGGAGTTAGCGAATTTTCGTTAGATAGGTTTAATATTAATTATTTTAAAGAAGGATATTTCGAATTATATTTACCATCAACTTTGAAAAAGTTAAAATGCGAACAACTTTCAAGTGGTGATAAGATTTTAAAAGTTAAAATAATTTCAAAAGCAAATGGCGTTATGTTTACTAATTTTTCTCGCTTAAAAGCTTCTGGATGCGAAATTCTTATTGAAGATAATAAAGAATTAAATACACTTTTTTCAAATTATGAATCTGTAACTTATACTATGGATAATGAAAGTGGTGAATTTACTTATAAATCCATTCGTTTGGGAAATTATATTGGAAATGATGAAGAATTATATGTTCCTGATAAAGTAAATGATTTACCTGTAACTGAATTCTATATTTCTAGTAGATCATCTATAAATTATGAGCCAATGACAAATGCTAAAACATTAAAAAGACTACATTTACCAAAATCATTGAATGTGTTTCGTTTTGAACAATGCTATTACGTTGGTGGAGATGATTATAGTGATGAACGAAATTATCATCTAGATAGCGTTTATTATGATGGAACATATGATGAATTCCGTTCTTTCTTTGATTATACTCGTAATTTAATTGAACATAAGTTCTGTAAAGAAATTGTTTTTCTTGATCAAGTAATAAAAGATAATACTCCAGAAATACATGAAGTAGTTTTTTATAATGATTTAAATATTATGATAGAAGAAAAGGGCGAAGATGGAAGTATAATAAATCATAATATTACTATAACGGGCCCTTCTATTAGATTTGAAAATGATGGATATTTTTTAGATTTATTAATTGATGGTAAAATATATAACATTTTATTAGAAAATCATGGCGAATTCTGTAATGGTGTTTATAATCATAATATTATTGGTAAAATGGAATTTCTTTTTTATTATAATGATGCCTCATTAAAAATGAGATATACATATAATGGAGTAGAAAAAGAAGAAATATTTAAAAAGATTAAATAAGTTAATAAAGAGATTTATATCTATAAAACTCACTAATTATTCAAAAATTTAATAAAAGACCACTTACTTCTATATAGATAGTAGACTTAGGTGGTCTTTTAAAATTTATTAATTCAAAATTATATTTAGTAACTACTTTATTATTATAATTTTATTTTTTAAATATAATCTTTTTAATTATTATAAAGATAATAAAGCTACCAATAGTAATGCTAGAAATAGAGATAACTATATTTATAATTATTTTATTATTTGATTTATTGTCTTTTTCTTTATTATCAGTATCAGGTTCATTATCTTCTATTTTAATAGGTTCATAAACTGCAATTAAATAAATGTCATCTTCAACAATAAAAGTATAATTTTCTAATGTCGATATAATATTATTATTTTTATCTTTCCAATGAATAAATTTCATTCCTTCTTCTGGAGTATAAGGAGAAATAGTGATAGAAGCGCCCTTTTTTACATTATTAGCACTACCTGTTCCATTAATAATTGTAACAGTATAAGTTTTAATTAATTTAGGAATTGATAAATCGATAATTTCATTATTATCTTTATCAAAATGTTTATGACAAATAGAACAATCTTTATGTCCTTTAATTCCTTCATTATCTATAGTAGGCTTAATTTCTTCAATCCAATCAGTATAAGTATGATCGCTAAGAGGTAATTCAATATCTTTATATTGAGTTATAAAAGCTTTATTTTTAAAAGGCTCAGTAGTTATTCTTTTATTACCTTTTTCAATACAAGTAGAATTTTTAGCTATAGTAACAAAAGTATTAACAGTTTCTTCTTCAATATGGGTTATATCATCTTTACATATTCTTTTTGCAGTTACTTTATTATTATCTTCGTTCCATGTATAAGTAGGCTCGTTATAATCATGACTATGTTCATTAGTTTTACATTTTGTATAAGCTTTAATTCTAGCGATAGCTCCGCCATTATTAATATAATCATATCCATCATAAGTACTTATAAAAGATGGTTTTTTAGTATCTGACAAAACTACACTTATATATGCATCATTTGATTCATTTTCAACTTCACATACAATTGAAAAATATGAATTCAATGAAACTTTGATTGGTGTATCTAATTTTATAGTTTGATATCCACCATATTTAAATCGTTGAATTTTAGTTGCTTTTAAGGTCCCTTTTTCAATAGAAGTTTGACCCCAACCTGGTAAATCAGTATATATTTTTATCGTTACATCAGTATCATTACCATAAAATCCTACATTAATTGCTTCAATATATTCATCATTTCCATTAGTTCCCTTTTTTGCTTGATATACATTAGCGTATTTTGTTCTTTTGAAAATACCCATATCTGTATCGTTATTATCATAATAATAATTATAATCATAACTAGCTTTATCATTATAAGTAAAAGTCCATGAAGTAGTAGAAGAGATTTTACTATCGTAAGTTAAATAAAAATAAGGGTTATCATTATAACTATTTTTGATAAGCCACCCGCCGTTTCTTTTTACATTACCTGGTTTAAATAGATTTTTATCAATATTATCATCCCATCCAATTAAAGTAATTGCATGAGCTATTCCATTAGTAACAGCATTATCATTATAATATTGATTTTGTCCACCATTATAGTAACAAGAGGCTGTAACAGCACCATATTTAGCGATAGCTTTTTTAATTTCTAATATTCTATCTTCGCCATCTAAATTAGAATAAATTAGATTAGCACTTTCTAATCTATATAAAGAGTTTTCATAAACATCTATAGCAGGTTTATTTCCACTGACTGGTCCCTGCCACATACTTAAAATAGAAGGGGTTTGATCAATTCTTCCGGATGCAGTTAACCAATTAGATGTATCTTTATAATAATTATTATTATTTTGAAGAGGATCAACATTTCTAGCAAAAGTTCTATATGCTAAAGCTTTTGGATTAAGATTTAATGTATCTTTATTTCCTAAATGTTGTTTTAAAATAGAAGCTTCAGAAGCATTAATTGCACTATAAGCCCAGCATAAATTTGTATCTCCTTGATCTTTAATTGGCGTTAGTTCATTACGTGGATCAAATGAAGAAAGTTTTATTATTTCGCTTTCTTCCTCGTGCAATACATTTTTATTTATATTTGCAATAGTTGAAGTAGTTTCTTTACTTATATTCGCTTTTGCGAATGATAAAGCGTTATAGGAATAAGAAAAAATAAATGAGCCTAGTGTTAATATAGTTATTAGAAGTTCTTTTATTTTTTTCATTTTATTTTTCCTTTTCAATTTAGTTTTATATTTTTAGTAAACATTTAGTAATATTTCAGTAAATTATAGGCGTTTATTTCTTTGTGAAATCTTATTAAAATATCCTTAAAATTAGCAAAAACCTTGCAAAACTCAATTATTATTTAAGATATCATTACTTTAATTTATAAATATGAGCAAATGCAGTTGCACAGTCTTCGTCTTCGCTTTCTGCGGTAATTACTAGTTTAAATGAGCCATCATGACTTAAGAAAGTCTTGCTATCAGTTGTAATAAGGCCAAGGTCTTTTAAGTATTGAATATAATTATTAACATAATTTTGCTCATAAACGCTTGTAAATGTTATTTTAAAGAATGGGTTATTTTCATCTGAATAATCATCATAATATCCATCAAAATTGTTATCGGCGTTTTCTAAACTTGATACATAATAACAAGGAATTTTATTAGCAAATTCTTCACCATATTGGCGAACTAAATTAGAATATGTCGCATCTGAAAAATTACCAATGATAGAACTCCAATTTCTGAATTCAGCAGTAGAAGAAGTTGCCTTGATAGCTTCATCTAAATTAGTTTTTATTGTTTCATTTAAAGAAGTAGATTCATAATTAAATGAAATATTTTCCTTAGAATATCCATAAGAATAAGTAATAGTTGAAATTTTATTATTATCTAATTTTATTTCTAAAGTAGAAGGATCTATTGTTAAAGGATTTAAACTAAAGCCAATAGAATCTCCTATATTTATAATATCAGAGTAGGTAACAATGATATTGTCATCTTTTTTATAAAGAATCTCACTTGATAAATCAAAATTGATAAAATCTTTTAATGTTTTATCTTTATAAGGCTCGCCAAGCAAAGCAATTGTATTATCTTCTTTATATGAAAATCTATAGATTCCATCGCTAGTTTTATAATATCCTTCATATGATTCTTTTTCGAATTTTCTTGTTTCACCTGTAACAATATATGTTGGTTTTAAAATGAAATTACTTCCTTTAATAAAGTATGTTTCACGAGTTCCTTCCCAAGCTTGATCGATGGTTTTTACTGTATATTGAGCATCTTCATTATTAATTAAATTAAGAACATCTTTGATTGCTGCATCATCTTTAGAAGGAGTTTTCTTATTTTCTTTTTCTTCAACTTTATTAACTTCTTTTAATACTCTTGTATTTATCCATCTATAGAAATATTTTCCAGTATCTTTATCAAGTAATAAGCCAGTAAAGAAGTTAAATTCCTCTACATTATTATTTTCATCTAATGTAACTTTAATTTCTTGACACTTCCAACTATAGATTTTTGAATCTTGAGTAATTGAAAAAGCAAGATTTGAAGCATTATCACCAACATAAGTATAAGTGGTATCGTTTTTATCAAGTTTTACAAATTTATTTAATTCAAAATTATCTTTTGATATAAAACCAAAATCACTATATTTGAGAGTTGTAGGTTGGCTAATAACTTCGTTTCTACCATTAACACCAAGTTTAATTAAATTTCCTTCTTCATCAGCTTTTTTATAAGTTAAACTTGAAATTTTTACATCATCTTGATAATCATCGATAGAAACATAATCATTATAAATATCTAAAGATGTTTCTTGAATTTTAAGAGCTTTTTGAACGCCACCTTTTTCTAATGTGACATCATAAATTGCAGAAACATAAGATACATTTCCAAATATATTAGTTGCTTTATCAACTAAATTTTCTGTCGGTTTAGTAAATGAAGATAAATATGATTCTACAATATCAATTTTCGATGTACCAATATTTTTAATGGTAACTTTACCACCTTCTAATAAAGTTACATACTCTTTTGTAGTATTGTCAATGTATTGGAATTCTAAAACTGTATTCTTATCATTATCTAATGAAACTAAAATTCTTGATATTCCATAAAAATCAAGTTGAGCTGAAAAAACGTTGATTATATTTGCATCACTAATAATTAATTTGTTGTCAGTAGTACCCTCTAAACTTAATAGATTATCATTATTTAATTCAGGTAAATTTCTAAGAGCATGGCCTTTATTTAAATTTGTAACATTTTGACTTGTATTTTCTTCATTAAATGATTGCCCCTTAATATTAACTTTGCTGTTTGCGATTTCAAAGTCATAAGAAAAAGGTGTTTCGCCATAAGTATTTAATAAAATAGCACCTAAGTTTAAATAAGATATATAGTAGTAATCCTTTGTAACTATATCTTCATATTTAATAGAATTGATTTCATAACTTAAAGTAAAGTTACCGTTTTTAAGGTTATTTAAAGACTTTAAAATAGTTTCTTTATTCTTTAATAATTGAACAGTAGGATCTTCTTTTTGATTATTACAACTAAAAGTAGAAAATGTAATTGTAGATAGTAGTAATAACTTTGCAATTTTTTTCATAATGATTTTCTCCTTTTTTTTACTAGGTATCTATTATAACTAAAAAATAGATTTCAGCAAATATATTTACTTTTAGTTGAAAAAGCCTTTAAATTCTGCATATTTAGTAAATTTCCAGTAATAATCTTAGCAAAATAATTATTACTGGAAATTTAGATTGTGTCCCTTTGTTGTAGGTCTCCCTAAAATTAAATACAATTAAGTATTACTTCCGAAAACCATATT
>CAKPNG010000050.1 GCA_934168325.1 uncultured Bacilli bacterium | reverse complement strand
CCCTCTTTTTATTTCGCAAATTTAATTATAGGGTTCTTTTATTTTTTTATCGACCTACAAATATGAAACGCAAACATGAATTGACTAAAAATGGCAATTTTACTTGAATTGGTTTAAAATATATAGTAATTACTATGAAATTTGGGGAATTTATAAAAACAAGAAGAATTATTCTTAAACTTACTCAAGCTGAATTGAGTAATTTTTTACATATTACACCTCAATGTTTATCTAACTATGAAAATGATAAAACTAAAATTCCTTTATCACTTATTATGGATCTTTGCTTCTATTTAAAAATAAGCATTAATGATTTTTTTAATCAAAATATTAGTAATGAAGAAGTTACTTTAGATTTAAATAATTATAATATTGATAATATTTATAAAAATTTAGCTTATTATAGAGAAAAATCGAAATTAACTTTAAAAGAATTATCTAAAAAATTAAAAATATCTATTCAAAGATTATCTGATTTTGAATTAGGTAAAACACTACCTTCTATTGAAGAATTTATTACCCTATGTAATTTTTATAATCTTAATTATGAAGAATTATTTTTGATTAATAATGAGACTAATCTTATACCAAATAATAACCAGAAAATTACTAATCAAAAGTCAAAAAAATATTTTTATGCGGGTTTAGCAGGGTTTTTAGGAATTATATCGGTTATTTCGCTATCTATTTCGTTAGGAATTTTCTATTCAAAATCAAAAGAAAAGAAACCATTATCAGTTCCTAATTTTTCTAAAATTTTGTTTAGAGAATCTTTAGATGAAAACTCTAGTACTGATATATTAATTAAAAATAAAGATTATTATTTGTTTGCTTATTTAGATAATTCTTATAATTATCCAATTTCTTCACTCAAGATAAATGATAATTTTTATAAGAAAGATATTTTTCATGAAGAGTCCACAAATAAAAAAGTAATAATTAAATTTAATTCTTCAATTCTAAATTTAGGTGAAAATAATTTCAATGTTAATGGCTTTACTTATATTAATGAAAAGAATAAAGAAAGTTATGTAACTTTAACTAATGCTAATACTAAAGTAGATGTTTTAAATGATTCAGTTTCAAGTGTTAGTATTAAAAATATGACATTTTCTTCTACATCAATAAAAGGTAATTTAGAGGTTACAAATGACATTTATAATTTATTAAAAGATAAGTTTATTTCTTTAGCAATTAAAGAAAATGGAAAAATTATAAAAGAAATTAAAACAAAAGATGAGTTTTCTTTTATTGAGTTAAAACCAAAAACATCTTACACATTGGTTGGTTCTATTAAATCAAATTTTTATGATGAAAAAGGAGAAATAAATCACATTCTATTTAATGAAACTGTTTCTACTAATCCTTTAGGAAAAGTTATAAAAATTACAAATACTAGTAGCTCAATATCGTATAATCTTGAAATAGATAAAGAATGTGAGATTGAATCTATAAAACTTATTAATAAAGACAATAATGAATTAATCGAAGAAGTTTATACAGTTGGTAATATTTTTAATAATCTATTATCAAATCATCAGTATATTCTAAAGATTTCTATTAAACATAAATCTATGAACTATAGAGATGAAATAATAGAAACGATTTCTACTAAAATTGTCAATAAACCAATTATTAATTTAAGTAACGTAAACACAACCGAGAATAAAATTGAAATTAAACCATATGTTGATTATTCTCTTAACAATTTTAAATTTAATTTTATTCAATTAAATTATCCTAATAATTCAAGAAGTATAAAATTTGATGAATTTTTAGATTCTTATATGTTTGATAACCTATTTTCTAATACAAATTATGAAATAATTTACAATTATTCTTATGATTTATTAGATGGATCAGGAATTCAAACTAAAACTAGTTCAATAAGGGTACAAACCATTGCATATAAAGCTCCTAGAGTATTTTTTGATGCAGTTTCTCCTGATGCAAATTCTATTTATTTTAAAATAGCTAAAGAAGAAGAAAAAATACCTGCGACTTATATTAAAACTGAACTTTATAAAGGAAGTACATTAGCTGAAACAACTACTTTAGAAGAAGGCAAATTTAGAGAATTAGAAACCAATTATAAATATACATTAAAATTATATTATTCTTATGATTTATTAGATGGAAATGGATTAATTATAGGTAATTTTGAATCTAGTGTTACTACCAGTACTGGTATAATTATTGAAGAAATATAAAATTAATATTTTTAAAATATACTGTAATATTCTTTAAAATTCGTGGTATATATTAAAATATATAATATTTTAAAAGTATAAAAAGGTTTTTTATTATCATAATTGAGGAATATTGTAAAAATATCAATTTTTGTCCTTTACAAAAATAATTTCTATTCTATAATCAATAAAGTTGGGGGATTTTTTCATGAAAAAAAGAAAATATTTATTAACAAGTGCATTGTTATTTTCTACTTTAGGCTTAGCAATGACTTCTGTATCTTGTAATAATACTGAAGTAGTAGAAAAAACACACAAAGTTAATTGTGAAACAAGTAATGATTATAGTATAACAACTGATGTAGCTGAAGCTAAAAAAGGTGATACTGTTATTATTACAGTTAGTGTTACTAATACAGAAAAAGTACTTGATAAAGTATTAGTAAATAATAGTGAAGAAGGTGTTGAAGTTATCTCTAAAGGTAGCAAATATTCATTCGTTATGGGTGAAGAAGATGTTACTATTAGTGCTACTTTAACTGATAGAGTTTATGAAAATAAAACATTAAGTGTTAACGCTGTTAATGGATTTAATGTTACTTTCAAAGTCGGCGAAAAAGCTGTCACTGAAGCTAAAAAAGGTGATACTGTTAATGTATTTATTGAAAATACAACTGATGATCGTAGATTTAAGAGTTTAACTAGTAGTGATGTTACTTTAAATGCTGTTAAAGAAGGCGAAGAATATAGCTTCTTAATGATCGATAATAATGTTACTTTAGCATTAGAAGATGAAGCTATTCCTACTCATAATTTAGCATTTACTGGATCTACTGGAATGAGCGCTAAATTCTTTTATAAAGGCGAAGAAGTTGCTGCTGGTATCGAAGGTAAAGAAATTACAGTTAAAGTTACTTTAGAAGATAAATATGCTTTTGATTCATTAACTTCTACAACTGAAGGAGTTAATTTAACTGCAATTAAAGAAGGCGAAGAATATACATTCATTATGCCTAAAACTGATGTTGCTATTACTGGTGAATGTCATAAAGTTGAAGTTAAATATAAGGTTTTAAATGTTCAAGGCGTTTATTTAGTTGATAATATTCAAGGTGTAAGTAAAGATAAGGAAATCGTTGAAGGTAGTGAAGTTACATTTACTTTCGGTTTAACTAATGGTACTTATGAACCTGTTAGCAAATATGAATATGGTGCTTATATTAATAATGAATTAGTAATGGCTACTGTCGATGCAACTAATAAGACTGGTTCTTTAACATTCACTATGCCAAGTGAAGATGTTTCAATCTATGTTGGTGCATTCTTAAAGAATGATGAATCTGCTACAAATAAATTTACTGTAAAATTACCTGAGATTAGCAGTGATTATAAAATTTTCGGTATATTAAATGGCGTTTATGCTAACGATTATGGATCAATTAAAATCTATGTTGCTTGTAAAAAAGGAAGCGTTGTAAAGAGTGTTAAATACTCAAAAAACGATGAAACTCCAATTAATATTAGTAGTTATTCAGGGTATTATACTGTCAATAAATCATACAAAGATGGTGATATTTTAACTTATTCAGTTGAGACAGAAGTCACTGGAGTTAAAAAAGTTACTTTTGAAGGAAGTGAAAATTTTGATGTAGTTGGTGATTTAGATGTGACAGTTGGAACTAAAGTTACATATAAAGTTACTCCTAAAAATGGTTATCAATTATTATGGGAAGGATCTTATTATAGCAAATCATTTGTTGAATCAATTACTCCTACTACTGAAGGTATAAGTAAACCAAGTGCTTCTTGCGATCAAAGTGATAATAGTTTTACCTTCACTATGCCAAATAGTGATGTCACTATCAAATTAAAACTCGCTAAAACAGTTAGCTTAACTTATGAAGCAAGTGAATTTATTGAAAAAGTCGAATTTGCAGAATCTTCATATACATCTCAAAGAGTAACTGAAATGGTTGGTGGAAGCACTTGCTATGTTTTTGTTACTGTAAAAGATGGTTATAAAATTAATAAAGTATTCTATAAAGAAAGCGAAGAATGTAAAGCGGAATCAAGCTATAGTAGTGGAACTTATTATACATTTAAAGTACCAACTGATGTAGACACAGTAAAACTTACTTTTGATGTTACTAAATTAATGAAATTTACTGCTACAACTACAGATGCATACGAAATTTATGGCTTAAGTTCAAATTATATTGCACCTGGTGAAACAGTTAGTTTTGAAATAAGTAGAAAAACCGGATATAAGATCAATAGCGTTTCTTTGAGTGATGGAACAGCAATTGCTCTTAATAGTGGTAGTAATACTAAATATTCATTTACAATGCCTGCAAATGATGTTTCTTTAGTTGTAGATACTACTAATGTTGGAACTAGTGTTATTACAATTGATAAAAAAGATGCAATTAGTAGTATGACTGTTAAAGATTACTTATCAAAAACAATATTTACTAATGAAGCATTAACTGTTGGTGAAACTATTACAATTAGTGGTGTAAAAGCTAATTTAGGATTTAGTGTTACTGGATTTAGCTTATCAACTGGCGGAGCAGTAACTTATGATGAAACAACAAAAACTTATTCATTTGTTGTACCTTCTGAAGCATTTACATTAATCCCTACTTATGTAGAAGAACAAAGTTTTGCATTAAATTTTGCAGAAAATACTGAAGTTACCGCCGAATTTAAAGATAATTATACTAAGGTTATCAAAGGCTATGTTGGCCATACTATTCAAGTTAACTTAAATATTAATTCTTCTATAAAAAATGATAAATATGTCGATTCAAGCACAGCTAAAGTTATTACTGCTTCAGGTACTGAAGTAGAAATTATTGATACAACTGATTATAATGGCAGTTCTGTAATTAAATTTGTTATGCCAAGTGAAGATGTAACAATTAGTGTTTCAACTGCTGTTTATCAAAAATATGAAATAAAGAAAGCAGGTAATTTAAGTCAGTATCTTTATATTCATGAATCTACAAGTGATAAGTATTCTGCAGAAAATGAAACATTAACAGCAAAAGCTGGTACAAGACTTTATGCTTCATTTAACATTCCTGCAGAAACTTATAGTCAATATAAAAAAGTTAATCTTGTAGTCACAAATGATACAGATGGCGAAACTGTTTATTCTAGACTAGGTGTAAGTAGTAAAGACTACTGGCCATTTACAGTACCTACATCAAATTGTACAGTTACATTAGAAGGAACTAATTAATTTTATGAGAAAAAGTAATAATTTATTATTAATTGGATCATTATTAATAAGTGGAATTAGTTTATCTACTTTATCTTCTTGTAATACAGTTCAAAAAGAAAATGAATTAACTTCAATTACTACTAGTGATAGTGAATTAAGTTTATTAATTAATGAAACAAAAACAATTTCAATTACTTGTAATCCAAGTAGTTATGATGTTAAAAAACTTAAATATACTTTTGATAGTAATATTATTTCTTTTGATCAAGATAAATTAGAAATTAAAGGCCTTAAAAAAGGTGAAACTGATTTAGTTATTAGTGGTGGAAAGAACATTTCCACCACTATAAATATTAAAGTTGGAGACATTTTAGCTACTAGTATTGATTCTTCATTTTCTAGAAAAATAATTGGGATTGACGAGGAAATTCAAATAAATGTGACCTTTTCACCATCTAATATTACTAATAAAGAGTTAAGATTTATCTCAAGTAATACTAGTGTATTAAGTGTTAGTGATACTGGTTTAATTAAAGGCTTAACTAGTGGTACATCTACTTTAACTATTTCTTATCCAGCTAATAGTAATGTTAGTGATTTAGTTTATGAAATTAAAGTTTCTAATAAAGATTATGAAGTTAAAAATGATAAATATTTAGGTGAAGTAGGAGTAGCTAGAATTAACGAAATTAAAGATGTTAATAAAGGTAATTTCTCTTATACAATTAAAAGAAAGAATATAGAAGAAAAAACATTTACTAATTCTTTTACTGCTTATAACGATCATATTTATAATGAAATTAAAGACTTTGATAATGAATCATACACTTTATATTATGGACAAGATAATGAATATTTATATACAGTTAAAAATACAGCTACTGATTCTAAGAAAAGTTATCAAAAAATAGGTAATTCTAATAGTGAAATAAGTTTAGAAAGCACTAATAAAATGACTGGATTAATGGCATTTTATGCTGATAGTTTCTATACTAAATATAGTTATGGATTTGGTGAATTTTTACAAAATGAAATTCTTGATGGTGAATTTTTAAATTCTAGTAGTGCTCCTTATACTAGTATAGTTGCTAGTGAAGATAAAGTTACATTAGCTCTTAATAAAATGACTACTACAACTAAAGAAACTTATCGATTAACTATTAATTTTGACAATCATAATTTTAAAGATGTAGTCTATGATTATAGTATTTATAACATTAGTGATTTAGATGATAATTTTAATGTTATTAATAATTCTACAGCTTATGAATATTATAGAATTAATTTAAATTATGAATTAGGTGAAAAGAATAAAGAAGATAGTCCTAAGATTGATTATAATAATTTCTATTACACTGATTTTGAAGTTACTTTTAAAAATAATTATACTGGTGAAACTGGTACTAATTTCTATGTTGGTGATACTATTGTTTATGATGTTAGTAAATTTATGCCAAGTGATGCATCTACATCTATTGATAGAGTAAATATTATAAGTAGTAGTAATGAAGATGTATTAAGAGTTGCTCAAAATAAATTATGTTTAATGGCTGATAGTGCTGGTGAATCTGTTATTACCTTACAAAGTAAAAACGTTACTAAAACTTATACTTTAAAAGTTAATTATAAAGAAGCTACTGGTATTAAATTCTCTAGCGACTTTAAAGAAACAATTACTAGTAATGAAACAATGAATTTTAAAGTTAGTGTCGATCCAGTGGGAGCTTTAGATGATTTAGTAGTTACTTTAAAAGAAGATTCTAATAAATATGCTACTTTAAATAAAAATAGTTACGGATATTATGTCCTTAAACCTATTAAAGAAGCTATTACTGAAACAGTTAAGGTTACTTTATTAATTACTAGTGAATCTCATCCAAGTTTAAATACAAGTAAAGAAGTTACTATTATTCAAGAATTAACTGATGCTCAAATTAGAAAGATCTTAACTTCAAATACTTTTGTTGGAAGTTCTATTTATGAAAGCACTTATTTAAATAAAATTACAGTTACTTTTAAAGAAGAAGAAACTACAAATAGAGGTGTAGTTAATATTTATAGTTCTGCTAGTACAATTTATGATAGTTTTAGCTTCCAATACACTATAAGTAAGGGTAAAATTAATCTTATTGGAACTGGATATTCTAGTAAAGGTTATTTCAATAATCTATCAATTGTATTAGATAATAAAGATATTAGTTCATTTAAAGTAAGTTTTGTTTATGAAGATGAATATGAAGGAGATGAAACATATGCGTATAGATGTTATAAAGAAACTATCTAAAATTAGTTTATTAGCTTTAATTAGTGGAGGATTAGTTGCTTGTAATAATGATAAGGAAGAAAAAGAAACTGATTTATTTACTTTAGTTACTTCTTTAAAAGAAAATAGTAATTATACCCTTCATATTGAAGATGATTTAGGTTCATTAAAACAATGGTTTATGCCTAAATTCTATGCTTATAATTTTGGTGATAGTAGTAAAGATATTTATACTGCTTATATTGAAGATGATATTGGTATATATAACATTAAAATTAATAGTAAAACCAATAAATTAGTAACTTATGGTTATTATGAACAAGATTCTACTACTGGTGAATATGTTCATGGATTATATGAAAATGTCACTTATTCTTTAGCTGATTTAGCTTTATCAGCTAAAGATTATAGTTTAACTGATGATAAATTATATATTGCTAATCTTAATTCAGATGATGCTAAAGTAATGTATTCTATATTTGGTTATGTCCTTTCTGGATCAAATAATGGATATGAATTTAGTAATGTTAATGATATGTATTTTTCATTAAATTCTGAAAAAAAACTTGAGTTCTGCATTAATTTTAAAAAATCCGCAGGACTTAGACAAGCTAGTATTATGACTTTTAATGATATAAATACTACTAAAATTCCTACTGAATTTGATTTCTTTTTTAAAGATCATGATAAAGGAAAAATTAGAGTTAATAAAACTGATACAGTATTTTCTTATCTACAATCTTTAAAAAATATGAGAAATTATACTGTAAAAATTACTACGAATTATAAAGTCAAAGAAAGTGGTTATGACGGTAATTTTGTAGCTATTTCTAAATTTACTCCTAATGCATATTATGGAACAAAAAGTAATGATACAACTGGTGATTTCGGTTTAATTGTAGAAAAAACTGGAGATCCTGTAAAAGAATTTTTATATGAAGAAGATACTGGTAAAGTAATTATTGGTGATGTTTATAAAACTGATGCTGGTAATACAAAATATGATGTCTTTGATTGTGTAAATAGTTTTGCTGATCTTTATTGGAATATTAATACAATTGGTGCTAGTAAAATTGATGATTATACTTATTCAATTGATGATGCTGATATTATTACTACATTAGCCTATATTTCTACTGATACTTTCTTTAGATTTGAATGGGAAGAAGTTAAATTAACATTTGATAAAGATAAATTAACATATAAATTTGAATGTTTCTTAATTGATGATGAATCGTTAACTATTGAAGTTTATGATGTTAATAAAACTTCTATTGGTTCCATTAAATAATATTAAATATTAATAATATTTAAATAATTATATAAAAGTTATTAGTTTAGCTAATAACTTTTGATTGTGTCCCTTTGTTGTAGGTCTCCCTAAAATTAAATACAATTAAGTATTACTTCCGAAAACCATATTTGC
>CAKPNG010000049.1 GCA_934168325.1 uncultured Bacilli bacterium | reverse complement strand
AATAGTTTTGTCATTCTAGTGAGAAGAAAGTGTCTATATTAATCGAAATAAGTGTCTACTTTTAGGTTACCACTCCACTTGCACTAGTACTATATTCTAAAAACGGGTCAGCTAATAACTAAAATATTGGTCAGTTTTGATTTGAAATATTGGTCAGTTTTATTGCAAAATATTGGTCAATATATTAAAATAATGGTAATTAAACTGACTAGGAGTTTTAAATATGGGAAAACTTATTGAAAAGATAAATTATAAAAACAGAATTGTTGATTCAATTATCGAAAAGAATTTACGAATATTTGGAGCAATTTGTATTGAAGGCCCAAAATGGTGTGGAAAAACATGTACATCATCTTATCATGCAAATAGCGAATTTTTAGTTGGTGATCCTAGAGGTAATTTTTCAAATAGAAGGGTAGCAGAAATGGAACCATTTGAAGTATTAAAAGGGGATGTTCCTCGACTGATTGATGAATGGCAAGAAGTTCCTTCATTATGGGATGCTACTCGTTCTTTCGTTGATTTAAATAATAAAAAAGGATTGATAATTTTAACTGGCTCTTCAACTCCTACAATTAAAGGTATTCTTCATAGCGGAACTGGAAGAATAAAAAGTATAAGAATGAATACAATGTCATTATACGAATCGGGTGATTCGACTGGTGATATTTCTTTAAAAGAATTATGCAATAATAGATTTAAAGCAAGGTTATATGAAGATGTTAATTTAAAACACTTAGCTTACTTAATAGTAAGAGGTGGATGGCCTGGAAATATTGAAGTTAATCAAGAAGATTGCTGCGAACTTGCATCTGGTTACATGGAAAATGTCATAAAAACAGATTTAAAACAATTAGATAATGATATTGAATATAACGAACATAAAGCTAAACTTATTTTAAAATCTTTAGCACGAAATGAATCAACAACGGCTTCGAATCAAAACATTTTAAAAGATATTATTGAAAATGATGATTCATCTATTAGTAAAAATACCTTAATTAAATATTTAAATGCGTTTGATAGAATGTTTTTATTTAATAATCAAGAACCATTTTCTTCAAACATTAGATCTTCACTTAGAGTTAAACAGATGGAAAAAAGACATTTTTCAGATCCAGCAATGGCTTGTGCGATGCTTAAGTTAACCCCTAAAAAATTAATGAGTGATCTAAATACTTTTGGATTTATGTTTGAAGCACTTGTTGAAAGAGATTTATCAATTTATGCACAAGCAATGAATGCAAAATTATTTCATTATCAAGATTATAAAAATAATGAAATTGATGCTGTTATTGAATTAGATGACGGCAATTGGTGTGCTATAGAAATAAAATTAGGATTAAATAAAGCTGAAGAAGGTGCTAAAAATTTAGTCAATGTATGTAATAGCATAGTTAACAATGGTGGAAAAGCTCCAATTATGAAGTGTGTAATATATGGAGTTGGTAATGCGGCATATAAAAACGCTGATGGAGTTTATATTATTCCTATTACAGCTTTAAAGGATTAATAATTTATATATAAAGGTAAAAATATTTATTTAAGTGTCATAAATTCAAAAAAATTCTTATTTTATGACAGTTAAATAATAAAAATGTTTTTAATTGCCTACATCTTTTCGGTAATTATTAGATAAATCTAAATATTAAAATCGATCTTATTTAATAAAAACCCTCAATAGTGCACTATTTTTGTGAATTTTGAAATTTTATAAGAATAAAATATTCTATATAATTAACTTCTTTGGTCGTGTTATAATAAATGGTACAAAATAATTTGTACCACTTATAATATAATTTACTAAAGGAGTTTTTTAATATGGCACGTTTTGTAGGGACATCTTCTAAAGGAATAAGACTTCCTATTTTGAAAAATGGAGATGATTTAGCTAATGAGGTAATTAATTCTATTTTATCTGCAGAAGAAAATAATGAATTAACAGTTAAGGATAAAGATATAATAGCAATTACTGAATCTTTAGTTGCTAGAGTTCAAGGAAATTATGCAACTGTTGATGATATTGCTTCATCAATTAAAGAAAAGATGAATGTAGATTGTTTTGGTGTAATTTTTCCTATATTATCTCGTAATCGTTTTTCTATTTTATTAAAAGGAATGGCCAGAGCTACTAAAAAGATTATCTTAATGTTATCTTATCCAAGTGATGAAGTTGGAAATCACTTAATTTCTTTAGATGAATTAGATGAAACTAATATTAATCCATATCGTGATGTATTAGATTTGAAGAAATATAGAGAATTATTTGGATATAAAGTTCATGAATTTACAGGTGTTGATTATGTAAAAATGTATCAAGATATAGTTGAAAAAGAAGGCTGTAAATTTGAAGTAATTTTTGCAAATCATGCTGAAGCTATATTAAATTATACAAAAAATGTTATAAATGCTGATATTCATACTCGTTTTAGAACTAAACGTATTTTATTAAATAAAGGTGCTGATAAAGTTTTATCTTTAGATGATATTTTAACCGAATCAATTAATGGCTCTGGTTATAATTCAAAATATGGTTTATTAGGAACTAATAAAGCTAGTGAAAATACTGTTAAATTATTCCCTAATGTTGATATGGATTTATTAAAAAAGATCCAAGATGGTATTTATAATAAGACTAAAAAACATGTTGAAGTAATGGTTTATGGAGATGGAGCTTTTAAAGATCCTCAAGGTAAAATTTGGGAATTAGCTGATCCTGTTGTTTCTCCTTTCTATACTGATGGATTAAAAGGAACTCCTAACGAATTAAAATTAAAATATTTAGCTGATAATCAGTATAAAGGGTTAGAAGGTGAAGAATTAAAAGAAGCTATTAAGAAAGAAATTAAGCAAAAAGATGCTAATTTAGTAGGTAAGATGACTTCTGAAGGTACAACTCCTCGTCAATTAACTGATTTAATTGGCTCTTTATGTGATTTAACTAGTGGATCAGGAGATAAAGGAACTCCTGTCGTTTATATTCAAGGCTATTTTGATAATTATACAATTGATTAATTTAATATTTATTAAAAATTTGCTATTATCTTATATATAAGGAAGACATGACTAAAGAAGATAATATTTTATATAAAGATATAGTAATTGAAGTTATAAATAATAAAGATATAAGAATATCTTATATTGAATTAAAGAAATTCTTTAATAAAGAAGAATTATTTTTAAATGCTTTAAGTGAAATTAGACGTAATAATTTATTTAGTAATATTAATAAAAATGAAGATTTAACTAATTATAAATTTAATGTAGATGAAGTACTTTCTATTTTATCAGTATCTAATAAGGAAATATTTATTAATTTTTATAAATTCTTAATTGATAATAAGTTAAATAGTAATATTTCTTTGATTTTATTAATTAAATATCAAAATTTAATTAATAATAAAGATTATTTATTAGATGATTATAAAGATTTAGTGAATGAAATTGATATAAATAGTAATATTTCTAATTATCATGATGAATATAGTGATTTTATTATTAGTGAAAATGATGTTTATTGGGCTATTAATAAAATTAAAGATAAATTTGTAGTTAGTAATGATTTTGGTAAATTAAAGAATGATGATATATTAGATGATTTATTTGCTGATTTATTATTAAATTATGATGATGTTAGTGATATTTATTCTAAAGAATTAGAAATTGCTAAATTTATATATGTATATATTAAACATGAACCATTTATTGATGGTAATAAGGAAATTCTACTATTACTTATTTTGAGATATTGTGATGAATATGATTTGTTATATAGAAATGGAATTAAGCAAATTAGTAATTATGATATTTTAAATGCTATTAATTTTATTAGTAATCATATAAATGATAATAAATTAGCTATTAATGAAGGATCTAAATTTTTAATTAATAGATATAATCATATTGAAAATAAAAATAATTATTTAGATATAATTAAAAATAACAAAACAAAAGAAGGAGTAATAGAATCTATTATTTCTTATTTTGAAAATTTTAATTATAGATTTGGATTTTATGATTATTATAAAGATTGTATTAAAATTCATTATAGTAATACTATTTCTAATTTAAAATTAGATGTTAGTAAAAGTTTGACTTCTACTAATATTTTATGTTTTAAAGGTGATGGAATTTTAACAATTGAAGCCCCAAGTAATTATCATAATAGATTCGAATTTATTAACAATTTAGTTGTTGAACTTAAAGAAAGAAGCAAGAAAGAATTTGAAAAGATTTATAAAAAAGATCTTTTAAACGTAGTAAAAGACTTTGATGGTATAAAAGATTTTAAAATTAAATTTTATATTAATTATAAAATAATTATAGATAATTAAGAAAACTGAAAAAATAGTTGTGTTTTGCAAGGTTTTTATAAGAAATAGTAGATTTCTAGTATTTTTTCTTTATTAAAATTAAGGTTTCTTTATTACTGGAAATTTACTATAATACTATAACTATGGTTAATAATGATGTTAAAAAATATTTTGATAATTTAGCTTGCAAATGGGATGGATATGAGATCAAAGCAGATCAAACGATTATCAATCTTTTAGATTTAGTAGATATTAAAAAAGGAGCTTCAATTTTAGATGTTGGATGTGGCACTGGAAGAATAACAAACCTACTATATCAATATAGTAATAATGATGTTACTGCAATAGATTTATCTACTAACATGATTAATATAGCTAAAGAAAAATATAAAGATAAAAAGGAAATTAACTTTATATGTGATGACTTTATTAGTCACAAATTTGATAAGAAATTTGACTATATTATAGTTTATAATGCCTTTCCACATTTTTTAAATATTAGTGATTTAAATAATGCTTTTATTAATAATTTAAATGAAAATGGTAAATTTGCTATTTTGCACTCCTTATCAAGAAAAGAACTTCAATCTGTACATACAAATTTACACGATAATATTACTAGAAATTTACTATCTCCTTCTGAAGAAGCTAAGAATTTTTCTAATGATTTTAACATATTAATAGCTAAAGAAGATGACCATTCTTTTGTATTAATTGGTCAAAAAAAATAAATCAAAAATCTTTATTAATATTATAATAATTATTAATAAGGAGGTTTTCTTATGGATAAAGTATTAGAAAACATTAAACAACGTAGAAGTATAAGATCTTTTAAAAGTGAACCAGTAAAAGAAGAATATATAAATAAGATAATTGATGCAGGATTATCAGCTCCAAGTGGAATGAATAGACAAGCTGGAATTATAATTGCAGTTACTAATAAAGAACTTAGAGATAAAATATCAAAGTTAAATGCTCAAGTAGGCGGAATGGATGAAAATAAAGATCCATTTTATAATGCACCTGTAATTTTAATAGTATTAGCTAAAAAATCTATCAATACACATATATATGATGGAAGTGTAATGATCGAAAATATGTTATTAGAAGCAACTTCTTTAGGATTAGGGAGTATTTGGATTCATAGAGCTAAAGAAGAATTTGAAACACCATTTGGCAAAGAATTATTAAAATCATTAAATATTACTGATGAATATGAAGGAATAGGACATTGTGCTATTGGATATATAAGTGGACAAGCTCCAGAAGCTCACCCTATAAATCCAAATAGAGTATTTTTTATTAACTAATTTTATAAGAAGAGTTCTAAGCCCATCATTATTACAAATCCAATCATAAAAGACCATAAACAATAATGTTCATAGCCACCTTTTCTAGATTCTGGTAATAATTCATCTATTGTTGCATAAAACATTGCTCCACAGGCTATTGCTAATAGCCAAGGAGTAATTATTGATAATTGAGCTAAAAATAAACCGATAATACCAAATATAGGTTCAACTATTCCGCTAAGTGAACCAAAAATAAAACTTTTCGTTTTGCTCATTCCTTCACCATAAAGTGGAGTAGAAACTGCTGCTCCTTCAGGAATATTTTGTAAAGCAATTCCAATTGCTAAAGATAAACAAAGAATAAATTAAGGCAGAATCATTGTTACTATTTAAAGCAATTCCACATAAGAATCCAACTGATAATCCTTCAGGAATATTATGTATTGTTACTGCTAAAAAGAATTTTAAATTACTGCTTAAATTTGATTTTTTCCCTTCTAAAACCCCATTATTTTTATGAAAATAAATTTATCTAATAAATATAGAATTAAGCCACCAATTAGAAAGCCTAAAATTGGTGGCAACCATTTTATATTATTAAAATATTCTTCACTTTGATTAATGGATGGAATTAATAATCCAAATATGGAAGCTGAGATCATTATGCCACTAGCAAAACCTAAGATAACATTATTTGCTTTTGTAGAAATATTTCTCTTAAGGAAAAATACAAATGAAGATCCTAAAGTAGTAGCAATAAATATAATAGATAATGAAATAATTGATACTGTAACAGCACTCATAAGTTAACCCCCAAGTCAATTAAATATTATTATACTTAAAAGAACAGTTGTCTATATTTAAATTATCTTTTAAAATATAAAAAATAAGAAAAAAAGAAGGATAGATTTTAATATTTTTCTATAATTTTTTGGTTATAATTTTTCTTTATAGAACAATAAAAAAATTAGAAAGTATTAAGATTGACACGTTATTTATTAACCATTAATATTATCACGTAATGAAAGGAAAAAGAGACTATGATGAAACAAGAATGGAGAGAATTCACTAATGGTCATTGGACAAGTGAAATTAATGTAAGAGATTTTATTCAACATAATTATAAGCCTTATGAAGGTGATGAAAGCTTCTTGAAAGGACCAACTGAAGCAACAAATAAATTATGGACTGAAATTAAACGTCTTCAAAAATTAGAAAGGGAAAAAGGCGGAGTTTTAGATATGGAAGCAGATGTCGTATCTGGAATTACAGCATATGGTCCTGCTTATATAACAGAAGACAAAAGTTTAGAAAAAGTTGTTGGTTTACAAACAGATAAACCACTTAAAAGAGCATTTATGCCTTATGGTGGAATTAAAATGGCTGAAGAATCCTTAAAAACATATGGATATACACCAAATCCTGAATTCCACACTATATTTACAAAATACCATAAAACACACAATCAAGGTGTTTTTGATGTTTATACTAAAGAAATCAAATTAGCTAGACATAATAAAATTATTACTGGCTTACCAGATTCTTATGGTAGAGGAAGAATTGTTGGCGATTATAGAAGAATTGCTCTTTATGGTATTGATTATCTTATTGAAAAGAAACAAGAAGATTTACTCGAACACGAATGTGGAATAATGTATGAAGACATTATTAGAGTAAGAGAAGAAATTGCTGACCAAATTAAAGCATTAAAAGAAATGAAAGAAATGGCATTGAGTTATGGATTTGATATTTCAAAACCAGCAAATAATGCTAAAGAAGCTTTCCAATGGTTATATTTTGGTTATTTAGCTGCTATTAAAACTCAAAATGGTGCTGCAATGTCTGTTGGTAGAATTTCTACATTCTTAGATATTTATATTGAAAGAGACTTAAAAGAAGGCACTTTAACTGAAGAAGAAGCTCAAGAATTAGTTGATCAAATCGTTTTAAAATTTAGAATGGTTAAATTTGCTAGAGTCCCTTCATATAACGCTTTATTCTCAGGCGATCCAGTTTGGGCAACATTAGAAGTTGCAGGTATGGGATTAGATGGAAGAGATATGGTTACTAAAAATGACTTCCGTTTCTTACATACTTTAGAAAATATGGGTCCATCACCAGAACCTAACTTAACAGTTTTATATTCTTCACGTTTAAGTGAGAACTTTAAAAAATACGCAAGTATGATTTCTATTACTACTTCATCAATTCAATACGAAAATGATGATGTAATGAGACCAATTTGGGGTGATGATTATTCTATTTGTTGCTGTGTTAGTGCAACTCAAACTGGTAAAGAAATGCAATTCTTTGGTGCTAGAGCCAACTTAGCTAAATGTTTATTATATGCAATAAATGGTGGAAAAGATGAAATTTCTAAAGCTCAAGTTGGACCTGCTTATCAGCCAATTACTAGCGAATATTTAGACTACGATGAAGTTATTGCAAAATATGATGTAATGATGGAATGGTTAGCAAAACTTTATGTTAACGCTTTAAATTTAATCCATTATATGCATGATAAATATTTCTATGAAGCAGCTGAAATGGCGCTAATTGATACTGATGTTAGAAGAACATTTGCTACAGGTATTGCTGGATTTAGCCATGTTGTTGATTCTTTAAGCGCTATAAAATATGCAAAAGTAAAAGCAATTAGAGATGAAGATGGTATTACAACAGATTTTGAAATAGAAGGTGACTTCCCACGCTATGGAAATGATGATGATAGAGCTGATGATATCGCTGTAACATTATTAAAAACATTTATGGATAAAGTAAGAAAGAATCCTACTTATAGAAATTCTGAACCTACTACTTCAATATTAACTATTACATCAAATGTTGTTTATGGAAAAGCTACTGGTACATTACCAGATGGAAGAAAGAAAGGCGAACCACTTTCTCCAGGCGCAAATCCAAGCTACGGAGCAGAAAAACATGGATTATTAGCTTCATTAAATAGTGTTGCTAAATTACCTTATGAATATGCTCTTGATGGAATTTCAAATACTCAAACAATTTCTCCTGATGCATTAGGACATAATTTAGAAGACAGAACTAATAATCTTGTCAACATTCTTGATGGATATTTTGATCAAGGCGCACATCATTTAAATGTTAATGTATTTGGTACTGAGAAATTAATTGATGCAATGAATCATCCAGAAAAAGAAGAATATGCTAACTTTACAATAAGAGTTAGTGGCTATGCTGTTAAATTTATTGATTTAACTAAAGAACAACAATTAGACGTTATTTCTAGAACTTGCCATAAATCTATATAAATTTTTATATGACATTAGGTAAAATACAAACTATTGAAACTTTTGGGGCTGTTGATGGTCCTGGCATAAGATATGTTATATTTTTACATGGTTGCGCTATGCGTTGCCGTTATTGTCATAATCCTGAGACGTGGTGTAATGATAAATTTACACCACAGTCTAGTGAAGAATTAATTAAAAAAGCATTGAAATATAAACCTTATTGGAAAAATGATGGTGGAATTACTGTTAGTGGTGGAGAACCATTATTACAAATTGATTTTTTAATTGAATTATTCACGTTAGCTAAAAAATATAACATCAATACTTGTATTGATACATGTGGACAGCCATTTTCTAATAATAAAAATTATTTAGAAAAATTAGATAAGTTATTAGAATTAACGGATTTATTTATTCTTGATATAAAAGAAATGAATAATGAAACTCATAGATGGCTAACATCAAAAAGTAACGAGAATATCTTAGATTTTGCTAGATATTTAAGTGATCATAATAAGAAAATGTGGATAAGACATGTTCTTGTTCCTACTATAACAGATAAAGAAGATGATTTAATTAAACTTAAAGAATTTGTGAATTCTTTGAAAAACGTTGAGAAATTTGAAATTCTTCCTTATCACACGTTAGGAATTATGAAATATAAAGATTTAGGTTTGGAATATACTTTAAACGATATTAAGGAACCAAGTAAAGAAGAAGTAAGTCGAACAAAAGAGTTATTAGGCATTAAGTAAAAACTTAGTGCTGCACTAGTCAACGTTTTGTAGACAATTTTTAGAATTGCCCTTATTTTCTTTGCTTTTAATATCATTTTGTTTCTTT
>CAKPNG010000048.1 GCA_934168325.1 uncultured Bacilli bacterium | reverse complement strand
AACCCTCTTTTTATTTCGCAAATTTAATTATAGGGTTCTTTTATTTTTTTATCGACCTACAAATATGAAACGCAAACTTTTTATTATAAAATTATTTCTTTTTTTATTGATGTGCTATAATGGTTGTATGTTTATAGATAAGTTCTTAAATTATTTATTAGCAAACATAGTCGTGGTTATTGTAACCATAGTTTTGTTTTTGATTGCTTTTAAGAAAATTAAATGTTTAAGAATTCCTATTTTAGGTATAGTTTCGATATATATATGTTTGTTTAGTTTATATTTAAGCTACTCCTATAATCCAGATTTATTCGATTTAAATCTTATATTAAATGTAAAGAAAATATTGAAATATACGTTAAATGCAGTTATTGCTGTGAATGATTATTGCTTATTATTCTTAAATGGTGGAATAATTTATGCTTTAATCAGCTTTATAATAAGTCTTTCTATAGTCGTTACTATCAAATTAATTATTATTATTAAATTAGTTATTAAAAAATATAGAAGAATATGTTCATTAAGTAAAACTGACAGTTTTACAAAATTTAATTTTGCTAACTTTAATTTTAATAAAGAATCCTTATTTGCTCTTAGATGTTAAATTAATTTTTTAATTTTGCGTTTTATATAGTAAATAAGGAGAATAATAATGAAAAGAAAAGTAATTTTTTCGATTACTTTAGGGTTAAGTGCATCAATATTTAGTTGTGGTCCTAATGATAATATCAATAATTTAAATGAATTAATAAATACTTATAAAAAAGTAGCTAATGGCGAAAAATTAAAAGCATATATAGTAAAAGATGAGGAATATTATCTTTTTAATAGTGAAAAAGATATTATTTATCTTGGCAAATTTAATAATGAAACATTAGATTTTGAAGAAATTAATAACACTTATGGTTTTATTTTACCATGTTCAGGTCAATTAGACTTAAATCCTAATTTAGTTACTGATACTTCTAGATTATTAATTAATAAAAATACATCTGAGACATATTCATATATAAATGATGTAAAACTATCAAAAACATTTAATTCAGTGAATAGTAATAAATTATATTATTACAATGATTATGAAGAAGGTTATGAAATTGAACCTATTTTAAATAAATATAATCAAATTAATAATGAAGTTATTAAAAATTATTTTATTAATAATCTATTAGCTTTTAATAAAATAAATAGTGTTAATGAATTCTCTAATTTATATAAAGATATTAATGTTATAAGTGATTATAATTCTAAAAAAGTAATTTCTATTGGTAATTTTTCATCTTTTTTAAAAGAAATTAATTTAACTACTGTTAATTTAGAGTTAAATAATGACATAAAAAATATTGATAAAAGTGCTTTTGATGGAATTAGCATTGATAATGATATATTTTATCTTCCAAAATCATTAAAACATATTGATGAATTAGCTTTTAGTAGTAGCAAAATAAATACTCTCTATGTTTATGATAATAAAATTGAAATTAGTGAAAATTCTTTTGATAAGACATATGTTAATACTTTAAATTTTGAATCTAATTTATCTTCAAATAAAGAATTAGTAAATTATTTAAATGTTACAAATAAAGATTTAAATATTAAATATGGTAAAAATTCTTCTTTAAATTATTATGATACTTTATCAAGTGCATTGGAAAATGAAAGAATTGTTAATCCATTATTAGATTTAAAAGATATTGATCAAAATAATGTTATTACAAATGATAATTTAACATCTATTGATGAAGAAAAAGTATTAATATTATCGACTAAAAAAGTTAAAGAAGATGGCACAAACTATTCTGGAAGTGATGTTAGAGAATATGGAAATTTAGCACAAAGCGAAGCTAATAATATTGCTGATATGTTTAGTGAATCTTTTATAAATGAAAAAACAAAGAATGTTTATACTTTAAAACTTACTAATGATTTAGTTATAAAAGGCAAAGTTTATATTGG
Source organism: uncultured Bacilli bacterium (assembly GCA_934168325.1). Taxonomy (GTDB): domain Bacteria; phylum Bacillota_I; class Bacilli_A; order RFN20; family CAG-826; genus Onthovivens. Next base: position 8,027 of record CAKPNG010000048.1, on the reverse strand, counting down.
TGCGGTTATTAATACTCATGGCCAAAGAAATCAAGGTTATATTACAGGTGATTATATTACCTTAGACCTTAATGGACATAATATTGAAATATTAGCTGGTGGTTTAATTGAATGTAGTGGTTATATCATTGATTCTAGTAAAGATCATAATGGTCAAATATATGTAAGAGATGGTGGTATTTTATCTACTAATTTTACTATTGAAGACTTTAGCGGTGGATCAATTAGTGCTGCACGATATTTTAATAATGAAACCCCATTTGATTTATATAGAATGTGTTATTTAGAAGCAAAAACAAATGTACATTATGGTGGTAAACTTAATGCATTATGTGTTTTATATGCTTCAGGTAAACAAAATGAAACTGTTCAAACAATTGTTGGGACTAATGGATTATTTGAATTAGTTGAAGAAGGTTATGTAACAAAAGATGTTAATTATATAGATAATAAGTATGATGGAATTGATTATATAAAAATGTATGGATCATGCAAAACTAATGCTATGACTTTAAAAACTTCTATGGAAATTAAAACTGATGAAGTATTTTTCCCTATTACAAGAAATCAAAATATATCTATTTATCAAGGTACTTTTGTAATGAATACTAAAATGAAAGTATTACCTGGAGCAGTTGTTAATGTTTATAGTGGAAGTGAAGTCGTAATTAATGAAAATATAATTATTTATGAAGAATATAAGACCCAAGATGAAGTTAAAGAATTAGCATCTTTATCTAGTATTAATTTTTCAATCTATAGAGATTATTATGTTTCTAGTAATTATACAAAAGAAACTATTCCACAAGCACAAGTTAATTTTTATAAGGATTCAAAACTAAAAATTAATGAAGCTTTTGGGATTAATGGCTTAATTAATACAGAAGATGAATCAATTTTTGAAACTATATCTACTATGTATAAGAATACAAACTTTAATAATGCTCTAGTATCAAGTGAAGGATATGGAAAAAATATGTTTAGTTATGTCTTACTTTATAACGTTAGCGTTAATAATATAACTAAATTATATAAAGATTTAAGCGATGATAATTCTTTATTAAAAGTTATGAAAGAAGTTAATCACGAAGTAACGATTTCTTAATTAGAAATTACAACATTATTTGATTTAAAATTTTTATATACCCCCTTTTATAGAAATTTTGAATATATAAGTAGCACAGGAGACTGTGCTACTTTTTCGTTTCTTGATTATAAAGTCTTTACATAGTAGAATATTAATTAAGTATGAAACAATCAATATTTTTTGATTTAGATGGGACATTATGGGATGCTATGTTACCTATTATGATGTCTTATAATGAATGCATGAAAATTAATAAATTGCCTTATGTTTTTGATGCAAAGAAAACTCGTTCTTTTATGGGATTAACACCTTTAGAAACTATAAAATTAGCTTTTCCTGATGTCGATATAAAAGAAGGTGAAAGATTATTTAAACTTATGTTTGATTATGAAATTAAATATTTAGCAAAACATCCTGGTAAGTTATATCCAAATGAAGAAAAAGTGATTAGTGAATTATCTAAATTATATGACTTATATGTTGTATCTAATGCTGATATTGGTTATATAGAAAATTATCTTGATGGATGTAAAATGAGACAATATTTTAAAGGATCTTTATGTGCAGGAGATACTGGTTTAGATAAACATGATAATATTAGATTATTAATGAAAAAAGAAAATATTGATGAAGTAATTTATGTAGGTGATACATTAAAAGATTATATTGAATGTCAAAAAGCTGGCGTTCATTTTATACATGCTTCTTATGGATTTGGGAAGATAGATGATCAGGTTGATAGAATTAATTCTCTAGACGAATTAATTCCTTTAATAAATAAAATTTTCACAAAATAGTTAACTTTGAGGGGGTTTTTATGAAAAAAAGTGGAGAAAATAATTCAACACAAGTTAAATTAAAGTTGAATTATAAAAGGACTGCCATTATAGGATTTGCCTTTTTTGGGATTTTACTTTTATGGCAAGTTTATGATTCGTGGTGTCCTTTATTTTTAACAAATTTATTTAAAACAACATTTGGCAAAAACGAAAAAGAAGTCCAATATCTTGTTGGTATAGTTATGGCTTTAGATAATTTAGCAGCCTTAATTATGCTTCCTATATTTGGAAAATTATCTGATAAAACACATACTAAAATCGGAAAAAGAATGCCTTATATATTAATAGGAACATTCTGCTGTGCAATTGCTTTTCCTTTTATTCCTGTATTGTTCCATTATCATAATTTAGCTGGAACAATCGCTTTAATGGCAATAGTTGTTTTCTTTGCAATGATGTATAGAAATCCAGCAGTTGCATTAATGCCTGATATTACACCTAAGCCATTAAGAAGTAGAGCTAATGGTATTATTAATATTATGGGTTATCTTGGTGGAGCTTGTGCTACTGTAGTTGGTATGATATTTGTATTAAGTAAATATTTAGCTGGCTGGCAAAATAATGAAACCAGTATATGGCTTATTGAAGCTCCTTTCTTGATCGCTTCTATTTTAATGGTAGTTAGTGCATTAGTCTTATTTTTTACAATTGATGAAAATAAAATTGAAGAAGAAATGGCACCTGAAATGGAACTTGGCGAAAGAATGGCTGCTGTTGAAAGTTCTGTTGCTGATGATGATGTTAAACCAATGTCAAAATCAAATAAAATTATGCTTTTATTGATTTTAGGCGCTGAATTCTTATGGTTTATGGCTGATAATGGGGTAGGTACTTTTATCTCAATTTATATTGCTGATCACTTAAAAGCTAGTACTGGTGCTTTAAGTTTATGCGTATTAGTTGGTGGAGTTGGTAGTGTTATTGGCTTTGCTACTGGTGGTTTAATTGCTGGAAAAATTGGACGTAAGTGGACAATAACTACTGGTTTAAGTTTGACATTTGTAGCATTATTAGTTTGGTCTTTATTCTCTTGGACTATAAAAGTTCCTAGTGATGCCACTATTGGATCTCAACCATTCCCTATTTATTTATATGTAGTTTGGTTTATTAAAGGATTTGGAATGAGTCTTGTTCATATTAATTCATTCCCAATGGTTGTTGAACTTTGTTCTAATAAAAATATTGGTAAATTTACTGGATATTATTATGCTTCATCAATGGCAGCTCAAACTATTACGCCTTGTTTAATTGGATTATTAATGTTAAGTGATAACTTTGGTTTTAGTCAATTACCACTTTATGCACTCTGCTGTGTACTTGGATCTATCATAATTTTCATGTTTGTTAAAAACATAAAATCGAAAAAAATTGGAGAAAAGAAAGGCTTAGAAGCTTTTGATATAGATGATTAATTATGAAAAAAGAAAAATTAATTAAAAAAATAAACCCATTATTTTTAAAAGGAATTGCTCATAGAGGTTTACATACTGAAGAATTTACTGAAAATGGTATGAAAGCTTTTGAAAATGCAATTAATAATAATGTCGCTATTGAATATGATATTCATTTAACTAAAGATAATGAATTAGTTGTTTGCCACGATTCTGAATTATTTCGAACTACTGGTAAAAAAGGAATTATTGAAAATTTAACTTTAAAAGAAATTAAAGATAATTATAGATTGCATGATGGTGGCGAAATTCCTACTTTTAAAGAACTTATTGAATTTAATAATGATAGAGTACCTATGGTTATTGAATTAAAAGTTTACAATAATAATTATAAAAAACTTGCTAAAGAATTTATGAAAACTATGAATTCTTATGCTCACAAAGAGAATTGTTTTATAATTTCTTTTGATCCACGCGCTTTAATGCGTGTTAAAAGAGGTAAATTTATTAGAGGATTATTAATAGGAATGGGACAAAAATGGGTATATCGTTTTAGATTTTTCTTTGAGTCATTAGATTTAGAAGACAAGATGTGCTTTATGAAAAAAGTTCAAAAATATCAAAAAAAGCATTTTGTAAATGCTTGGACTATTAATAATAAAGAACAATTCGATAATGTATATCCTTTTGTTGACACAATAACTTTCCAAAATATGGATGTTAATTACGTTAAAAAAGCTTTAACTGAGAAAAATTTTAAATAATACTAAAGATCTTTTTTATCATTAAGATGTTCAGCTTCATCCCGTTTAGGTTCTAATTTTTTTAAATCGTTTATAAAATCTTCACGGGATTTTTTAATACTTTCATTTAGTTTTAAAAATGACCCTTTTTTAAAGCAATAAGTACAAATGAATAAAAATATTAAGCCTATAAAAGTCAAGGCAAAACCAATCCATCCATAATATGTCTTTTCAGGATTAATTAGTGCCATTGCAGTCCCAACTGCGATAAAAATAATAGCTAATGCTATAAATATAATGCCGTATAAATAATAAATTTTTGATTTCTTTTTGTTATCCATAAAAACATTATAAAATAATTTTAATTTTAAATGAATAATTATTATTTTGTAAAAATAGTTAATTTTTGCATTTTTTTTATAAAAATTAATTAAAAATACGTATTAAAGATTGTATCAAAATTTCTCTTTTAATTAATGATTATCTTTTATTAGTATTGTATAATAATAAAAAATACGAGAGGTATCAACATGAAAAAATGTGAAAAATGTGGTAAATATATTGAAGATAGTGCAACATATTGTTCTTATTGCGGTTCTAAATATGGAGAGCCAGTAGCAAAGAAAAAAGAAGAAAAAGTACAAAAAAAGTTTAACTATTTATCAATAATTTCAATGTTTATTGCTATATTACCTACTATTTTTACAACACTTATCTTAAATATTGTGAAGATGTTCCCTAAAGTAAATTTAGCAGACTTATTAAATGGACCTTTTGGTAATGTAATCAGTATATTATTTTTAGTAACTATTATTGCTGGACCATTATTATCTATAATTGCTTTTATTTTAAGCTTTAAACGTGGTGGTTTTGTTCTATCTATTTTAGCCTTTTTAATTTCAACAGTATTTATGATTTCAACGTTTATAAATATACCTAGTGGAACTAATTTATTGGATTATTTGAAAGCATTAGCCGCTGTAGGTTTTATGGGTTAAGAAAATGAAAAGTAAATTTTTTAATAAAGATTATTTAAAACACGCAATTAGACAGTATAAATTTTTTGGTATAACAACCTGTATTGTTTTAATTGTGCTTGGAATTTTAATGTTTTGCTTCCCATTAGTTAGCCATGCTATTGCTATTTGGACATTTGTAATCGCATTATGCTTAGTTGGCTTCTTTGATTTCTTTGCATATTTATTTGGGAATAAAGATAATCAAAAATCATCTTTAGTCTTATTAAAAGCAATTTTTAATATAATTATTAGTTTAGTTATTTTGATTCCGCTTATTGTTAATACTGTTCAATTTGGGTTTTTACAAGCGATAGAACAATCGACTCTTGAAATATTAAGTTGGATTGTAGCTGTAGTTGGTATTTACTTAATTTTTACAGGTATTGGTAAAATTATAAGAAGTGAAGCAATTGCTTTTCTTGGAGGATCAAAAGTTATAGAAATAACTGTTGGCATAATATATATAATTTTGGGTATACTTTTCTGCATAAATCCTATTGTTAAGACTGTATCTTTTATTACTTATGTTTTGGCAATTTATTTAATTTGTTATGGTGTTATTTTATTTATAGAACTTGTTACTAATCCTACAATTAGAGATTATAGTAAACCTTTTACTCCTAAAAAAGCGAAAGAAAATAGCTCTAATGAGCAAGTTGTTGGTGAAGTTATAGATAATAATACGCTTAAAAAATAAAGGGAAAGGAAAAATTTTATGTTACATGTTGTTAATCATCCATTAATTACGATGAAGTTAAATTTAATGAGGGACGAAAAGACTAATAGTAAGGATTTTAGAACTTTACTAGATGAAATCTCTTCGTTAATGACTTACGATATTTTTAAAGATTTGCACTTAGTAAAGTGTGGAACCATTAAGACACCTACAGGATGTGAAATCGACAAATTACATCTTGAATACAATATTATTGTTGTACCAATTTTAAGAGCTGGTATGGGAATGAGTAATGGTGTTATAAATATGTTACCAAATGCTAGAATCGGACATATTGGCTTATATAGAAATGAAGAGACTTTAGAACCTGTTGAATATTTCTTTAAAATGCCTAAAGTAGAAAATCCATTAGTATTACTTTGTGATCCAATGGTCGCAACAGGTGGAAGTGCAATTGATGCAATAACAAATTTAAAATCTAAAGGTTTTCATAATATTAGATTTTTAGCTTTAGTTGGAGCTCCTGTTGGAGTTGAAAAAATTATGAAAGCTCATCCAGACGTTGACATTTTTATAGCTGCAATGGATGAGAAATTAAATGACAAAGGATACATTTTACCTGGTTTAGGTGATGCAGGTGATAGAATATTTGGAACTTTATAATTAAACTATATTTTCTAAAAAAATGAATGAGATTTATTTAAAAAGAGACTATACAATAACCACTAATATGTTAGATTGCTATGATAGATTGAAGCTCTCTAGTATATTAGATTTAACACAAACTATATCTAGTGAACATGCTGATTTATTAGATATTGGGTTTTCAAATTTTATAAAAAAAGGTTTAATCTGGGTAGTTATTCGTACAAAATTCGAGTTTTTAAATAATTCCACAAGTATTGAAAATTTAAGTATAAGAACTTCACTAGTTGCTCCAAGATTATTTGAATGTCCTAGAGACTATGAAATACACAATGGTGAATCAATAATTGCAAAAGGGCGTTCGATTTGGGCAATTTATGATATAAATAATAAAAAGATAATTTTACCAAATGACTTTGAGACACTACTTATAGATAACAAAGGATTATTTCCTAGAATAAAAAAATTAGAATTAATTGACAAAAATTTATTGAAAAAAGTTTCTTCATTTAGAGTACCTTTTTCTATGGTAGATCATAATTTACATATGAATAATACGCATTATTTAGATTTATTTTTTGATGTTTTTAAACCTAATAAATTAGACGAAATTCAATCTTTTCAAGTTGAATATATATCGCAATGCTATCTAGATGATGTTATAGATTTATATATTTTTGAAAATAATAATGAAAAATATTTATACGGTTACATCGAAAATGATTTAAAATTTTATATAGAGGTAACTTTTAATGACACATATCACAAAACAAGTAATCGCTGATGCATTCGTTAAATTAGTCGAAGAAAAGCCTGTTGATTCAATCACTATTAATGATATAACAAATAAATGTGGCTTAAATAGACAAACTTTTTATTATCATTTTGCTGATATTTATGATTTGGTCGAGTGGATTTTGTTAGAATCTACAGATAAAGTTATTGGGAAAAATAAGACCTATAAAACATGGAAAGAAGGTTATTTAGACTTATATTATTTTTGCTTGCAACATAAAAAAATGATTATATATGGATATAATTCTGTTAATAGAAGACAAGTAGAAAAATTTTTATATAGTGTGGCCTTTGATTTATTGATGAACGTTGTTAATGAATTGTGTACTGAAATTAAAATAAGAGACGAAGATAAAGTTTACATCGTTAATTTTTATAAATTTGCTTTTGTTGGCATTTTATGTGAATGGATTGATAAGGCTATGAGAGAAGATCCAAAAGAAATAGTCGCTAAATTAGAAAAATTAATTAGCGGTGATTTAAAAAAAGATTTAATTACTTTCTCTTATTAATTATCGTATAAAACTTTTTGAGCATAAGAACATGTTGCTGTTACAACATGTTTTTGTTTTTTAATAATCTCGATAGCCTCTAAAACTAATTTTTTAGCTATTCCTTGGCCTCTTAATGAGGGATCTACAAAAGTATGAGTAATACAATTTGTATTTTCGTTAACTAAAGGAAAATCAATCTCAGCTACAACTAAACCGTTTTCTATATACTTGATATATTCGTTTGTTTTTTCTATTTTCATATTTTTATTATATTTATTTATTAAAAAAATAAAAGCAATATGCTTAACAAATACCCTATGGGGGTATATTATAATAAC
>CAKPNG010000047.1 GCA_934168325.1 uncultured Bacilli bacterium | reverse complement strand
GTCCTCTTTTTATTTCTGCAAATTTAATTATAGGGCTCTTTTATTTTTTTATCGACCTACAAATATGAAACGCAAACGTTACTCCACCTCCACTTGTCACCTATGAGATAAAATATAGATTATCACCAGAACCATATAGTATAAGATTATATGATAAAGAATCCTTATTTAGTGGCAAATTACATGCTGTTATTTGTAGAGGATGGAAGTCTAGAGTAAAAGGTAGAGATCTTTATGATTATGTTTTTTATTTACAAAATGATATTAAATTTAATTTAAAACATTTACAAGAAAGGCTAATTGATTCTAATTTTATAACTAGAGATGATGAATTTAATTTAGAAATAGTAAAAAATATTTTAAAAAGAAGGTTTGAACAAATAGATTTTAATGAAGCAAAAGATGATGCTAAACCTTTTATTAAAGATAAAGATGCGCTTAATATTTGGTCTAAAGAATTTTTTATAAGTATTACTGATAGTTTAAAGTGTATTTAATAAAATTTTAGTTTTAGATGAATATTGTGTATTTTTATATATTTTTTAGTGTGCTTTAATTAACATATTAGTTAGACAATTATTGACGATTTTAATATTAATTCAAACATTTATAATAAATTTATAAAAGTTATTTTTAAGTTTTTAATTATTTTAATTAATAAATAAGTCGATTTTTTGAAGGAGGTATTATGGTAGTTCTAGTAATTGGTGCTTGGATAGCTTGTATTTACGTTCTTTGGAAATGCATATGTGCCTGGTTGGATGATTTTAGAAAATAAGTGGATGAAATTATATGGATTTTGGCTTGTGCGTGGTTATCATAATTTTTATATTAGCACTTATATTTCATAAAACAGATAAAAAATGAATACATTTAGATGCTAGAAAGGAGACAATATGCATACTTTTTTGAAAAGTTTAAAAATAAACGATTATATTGATTGTGTTTATTATGTTAATTATAAATATAGTAATGTATCTTCTAAAATGATTGCATCAAATGGCAACAAATACGTTATATTAAAAATAAAAGATGCTTCATTAGAAAATAATGAATTTGCTACTGTCTTTTATTATTATAAAAATGAGGCGGAAATTATTTTTTTACAAGAAGGCTATAAAAATAGAACTGCTTATTTAAAAATATATGGAAGATGTTTTGAGACTTATCCTTTTATAAAGATTGTTTCTAATTCAATAATTCGGGCTAATAGAGATAGCGATATAATATTTGATACTTCTAATTTATTTGCATATAGTGATTATTATAAAAATAGATTATTATCGATTGATGGATTGACAGGCGTCGCGTTAAGGAATACATCAAGTGCAATTTTTCAAGAAAATTTTTTTGTAATTGCTATCGGTGATAAATTGAGATACGAAAGAATAAAAGATTCCCCTTATGATAAATATCAAATTAATGTATTCGTTGAATATATCGATGAAGTTTTTAATATTCCAGCGTATCTAACACCAACGATGGGCAAATTAATTGACGAAGGATATAAATTTGAAATAACTGTAACTGATATACCACCAAGAGATGAATCTTTAAATTTTAATGCTGGTATAAGAGTATCTATTAAGGGGATGAAATAATATGGCCGAAAAAACACAACAAGAATTAATTCTTGAGTCAAATAGTAAAAGAATCGTTGTTTTAGCTTGTCCAGGAAGTGGAAAAACTACTACTTTAACTAAGAAAATTATTCAATTATATAATTCTGGTGTTAGTTTAAAAAGAATATTAACAGTTACATTTACTAGAAGAGCTACAAAAGAAATGTATGAAAGAATTTCAAACGAAATATCTATAAGTAAAAGTGAGCAAAGAAACATTTCAACTCTTCATTCTTTTGGATGCAGAATTTTATATAAATATAAGGATGTTGTTGGACTCAGAGAAGATTTTACTGTTGCTCTTAATTCTGAAAAAGAGGCAATCGTAAAAACTATAATACCTACTGAAGGTGATACTGATGCAATCATATCAGGATTTTTAGAATATGTATCAAGTATCAAAAACGGGTTTGTAATAAATAAATTTCAATTTACTTTAGAACAATTTAATGAATATTGTGAAAAAATGATTGAATCAAATTTGATTGATTTAGATGATTATATTTATTTACCTGTTAAAATTCTAACTGGAAATAAATTTATTAGAGATAAAATTTCTACTAAATTTGATTATATATTTGTTGATGAATATCAGGATATTAATAAAATTCAAAATGACTTTTTAGATTTATTAATAAATGATAATACAAATGTTGTTTATGTTGGAGATGATGATCAATCGATATATGAATTTAGAGGTTCTAATCCTAATTTTATTTTGAATAAGTCATCAGAAAATTCTGGTTATGATGTATTCTTTTTGACTAGAAATTTTAGATCAGAAAAACCGATTGTTGAATTTTCAAAAAAAGTTTTGAGTGAACTTAAATGCAAAGGAAGAAGAGACAAAATAATTGAAGCTAATAAAATAAAAAGTGACAGTAAGCCAATAAGACATACTCCATTTAATACTAAGCAAGAAGAGATTCAATATGTTGTAGATGAAATTTATAGACTTATAACAGAAACACCTATCGAACCTAAAGAAATTGCAGTTTTATGCAGATATACATCTAAAAAGAATGCGTTTGGTACTACCAATCATCCGGAATTATCTGAAATCGGAAAGATGTTGAACGAAAAAGGAATTGCTGCTTCAACATCTATTTCTATGGATAATGATAATAAATCAGCTAAAACTATTAAGAAGTTATGCGAAACCCTTTTAGCTTTTTCTAGGGAATCAATCATTCCTGAATTTTGTAATTTAATTGAAATTAATTCATATGTTAAATATAAATATCCTGTCTTATTAGATATTATAAATAAAAAATATGGTACAGCATTTAATCCAGCTGACGATTTTTCAAATATAATAGAACAAATTATAAAATTGAATCCTGAAATAGAACCTAAAAGTTATCAGATGATGTTAAACAGAATTTTTAAATCTTATAATTTTGTTAAAACTCAATTTAATTTAGTAAAAGAAGGTGCGATGCCATCACAAATAATTACTAATTTAATTACTTATAAAATTGAAAATAATCAAGAATATGATTCTATAAAAGAAATTTATGAATATGCATTCTCCTTTGCTAAATCTTTTGAAGATAGTTATGAACCTGATGAAGACAATGACAATAATGAATATATAGAAATAGTACAGTCAATGAATGCATTTCTATGTAGTACAGAGAAAAACGAAAATAAAAATTGTGTCAGACTTTTAACTGCTCATCAATCTAAGGGTTTACAATTTGATGCTGTTTTTGTTGTAGGATTAGAAGCTGGTAGTTTTCCTTGCAATTTTGACGAATTAGATGATCAAAATTTAGACAATGAAAGAAGATTATTTTATGTTTGTGTAACAAGAGCTAGAGAACTTCTTTATTTAACATCTACTGGCTTTGCTATTGATGAAAGTAAGGAATTAGTAGATAAATCTTTTATATATAATGTCTCTGATAAGTATTTTTCAACAAAAGTTGATTCATTTGATGGAATTGATTTTACAATTAATGACAGCGAAACATTAAAAAATATAAAAGAAAAAGATCAAATGATTGATCAACTAGAGAACGAACAATTTATAACTATTGCAAAATTAAATGAAGCTCTTAATAAAATAACAATTATAGAAAAAGAAAACGAAAAACTCTCAAATTCAATTAAAAATAATGAAAATTATAAAGATAAAATAGAGATTTATAAACAAAAAATTAAAGAATTATTAGAAGATGTTAATAAAAAAGATAATTATTTAATTACTTTAAATAATCAAATATCAGATTTAAAATCTAATGAAGATTATTATAAAACTGAAATAGAACGTCTAAATTCTGCAACATTAACGGATGATATAAAAAAAGAAAAAGATGACATTACTAAAAAACGGAATAAAGACAAAGTTATTATTGAGGAATTAGAAAAGAAATGTAACGATTTAAACGCATTATTAAAATCCGAAGAAGAAAAGACAAAAATTTTAAAAACCCAATTAGATGAAAATAATATAAAAGAAGTAATAAAAGAAATTCCTAAAAATTTAGAGGCAGTAAAAGAAACTTCAACAAAAATTAATTTGATTTTAAATACAACAGTTTCCTTCCCGTTTAATGTGATATCTGATGAAATAAAAGAATTAATTAAATATCAATTCAATATATTTATAAATAAAAAAAGATATCCTCTTTTAAGCTCGTATTTTGAAAGTGGATTATCAACGTATCAGGATTTAATAGAATCTACCATTGAATTTTTAAATAAAAATATTAATGTGGATATTTATAAAACAAAATTAAGGGCTTTTAATTTTAAAGGCAATTTAGCAACATTAGTTCAAAAGATATTAGCACATTCATGTGGTTTCTCTAATATATTATGGTATGGAGAATTTAGTATTAATCGTTTTATAGATGCATATTTAAATAGGAAAGATCCTATTCAAAATAGGAAAGATTTCAAGTATGAAAAATTAGTAGAAAATTATAAAAGAAGTTGCTATTTTAAGGCTTTAGATAAAGAACTATTAAATGATATGTATATTTTATATGCGATTACAACTACTTGTAATCACGATAAAACAAGAAGTGACGATGCAGTAAGTTTGAATTATCAAAAAATTGTAAAAGAATTTTTAAATAATCCTTCACCTTCATATTATAGGATTATTTCATCGTTCTTTATTTTCATATCTTTATTTATAAATGACGATGATTTGATGCGCTTATTAAGATAATTTATAATTTTAGGTGAACAATTTTTAACTATTTTCGTAGTTAATAAATTTAATACTTTTTAATTAATGAATGTCTTTAAATTGACAATCTATTTTTATGTATGATATTTGAAAATGAATCATTTAACTGAAAATCTATTAAAATTTTAGAAAATATTCAGATTTTGCACATTAATCAATTGTAATTAGTTTGATATCTTTAATTATTAGAATTGAAAATGTGAGAAATAACAAAATGATTGACAATTTTTGTCGATTTTAAATTTCCAATAAGTATTTATAATAAAATTACTAGAGCAATTTTAAGCATTTATTTTGTTACAAAAATTAACTGAAAATAAATTGACACAAAGTTAGGGGGTATTATGTTATATTTTACAGTTGAAGTCGAACATCAAGATATATTAAAAAAATACATTTTTTCTGAAATACAAAATAGTTGGAAAACGTAAAATGGATTTTACTGTATATCTAATTGTAATTATATGTATAGTTGCAATTTTAATGTTTAAAGGAAACAAAAAATAAATTACTTAAAAAGCAAATTTAATAATTAATATTATATTCAATAATTTTTAAAAGGAGTAAAAAATGGAACAAAAAATAGTTGAACAAATATCTTATTTAAGTGTTATAATGACTGAAATTTTCTCACAAGGCCCTAATGTTTGGAATTTTAATAATTCAGATTCTATTACTACAGATGTTTTCGTTGGAGGTAGGTATTTAAACACTGATGAATTAAGTGATATGGCTATAGACGCGAAAAGAAAAGGACAATATGTTGATTCAATTGGAACATATTGCAAAATATTAATGACATATCGATTAAAAACAGGCAAAATCCCCTCTTTTATAATGAAAGGAATTTTCAAAACATTAATAAGTGCAAATTATTTTAAACTGGCATTTGATATTCTTGGGACCTTTTTATCTGATATGCAAAATAATTCTTCAGCTAACACTTTTGAGAAAAAAATTTATGAGAATTATTTCCTTGAATTAACAAATCTTGCAATTGAAGTTGTAGATAATGAAAGGTATTGCTTAATAGAACCTTATGCTGGAAATTATTCTGGAAACCCATGCTATAGACTTTTTAAATCTCTTTTTGATACAAATAAAGAATTACTGCAAGTTAGAGACACAATTAGAGATATATACAGAATGTAAGGAAATTTTATAATTATGGTGCAAATAGGCGATATAGTTAAATTTGGCAAATACTATCAAACATCTAAGGAACAAAAAGATGACATAGAGCGGATTATCCTTGATGTAAAAGATGATTCAGTTTTGCTTTTAAGCAAATTTATTCTTGATGCTAAACCTTATAATGATAAATTAGTTAATGTTACATGGAGAACTTGCACATTACGTCGTTGGCTTAATAAATATTTCTTAAATGAAGCATTTAATACAAAAGAAATTGAAAATATTTTAGATACTACCGTAAAAACGCCAGGCAACAGGTCGCCATTAAGACTTAATATATATGGCATTCTAAGTTCGCATGGTGATATGGTTACAGGTGGTAAAAATACTACAGATAAAATATTTATATTAAGTTGGGGAGAGGCTATAAAATATTTTAAAGAAGATCCAGATAGTGAAGAAAAAATACAAATAGCTGAAGCAATTGTAGCACCTTATCATCCTAAAAATATAAACAATGTAGCTAGAGTTTTATCTGGTATAGCTGCAAAAGGTACTAAATTTGCTATTGATAATAATTTAAGTTGTGTTGGCAATCAAACGATAATATGGTTCCGTTCCCCTGGTAACACTGAACAAATGGCTGTTACAAACATAGAAAATGATATTTTGTATCATCCTGGCTGCGAAGTTAATGAAAAAACAAACGGTGTAAGACCTGCTTTATGGGTAAAAAAAGAAGTATTTTTAACAGATGATGAATGTAAAGAATTAGAAAAAATAAGAAAAGAAAAACAAATGCCACCTAAATTTTTAAAAGCAAAAAATGCTTTTGATTTTTTGATGTTAAAAGATTTTAACAAAGCTGAAAATATTTTTAAAGAAATACTTTATGAAGATAAACATTATTCGTTAGCAAATTTTGGAATGGCATGTATTGAAAATTATAAACAAGTAGATCAAACAAAGATTCTTTATTATTTAGAACAGACAAGAAAATTTTCTGAAAAACTTACTGATGTAGAGAAAGAATGTCTTACAAAAAATATAAATTTTAAAAGTCATCTTAATAATACAGATAATGGTGGTATTCCTCTATTAATTACTGCTATTTGTTGCAAAGCATATGCTGTTGTCAAATTCCTTTTAGCAAATGGAGCTGATCCTAATTTAAAAACAACTCAAGGAAGACAAGGAACACCTTTTTTTTGCTGGGTACAATGTGGAACAGGCAACGAAGATGCTTTACGTATAGGTGAACTATTAATGGATTATGGCGCAGATGTGCATGCGATAACTAAAGATGGATTTACAATTTTTGGTAATAAAGAAACTGGCTATGGAAATAATTATCAAACAAGTGTAGCTTTCGAAATGATGGTTAGAGGGAAATATAAAGAAATTACTGAAAAGAGATGGATAAATCATCCAGAAGAAAAAGAGTTCTTAAATGAAAAGAAGTCGGTATTATTGCAAGAAATAAATAATATAAAAAAAGATATGAAATCAGACGAAGAAGCTATTAATAATCTATTAGAGGAATTGAGCAATAAGCAAATGCAAAAGGATAAAATTTTAATTTTTAACAGAAAAGAAAGAAAAGAGATTCATAGCGAAATTAAAATAATTAAGAGCAAATATTCAAGAGCATGCGAAATATATAGATACAACGTATCACAAATTTATCAGCCTAAAATCAAAGTAAATGAAAATAAAATAAATCAAATTAACTTAATCCTTGATGGTAAGATTAAACTTTGAAATCAAAAAATAAATAAAGTCCCAAAATATTTGCATACCTAAAAGTTAATAAAACTTGCCATAAAAGGACAGTTAAACTTAATTTTAGGAACTAAATCAGCATTTATACATATTAATAGATAAGTTTCCATTGGAATTTATTCAATTATTTTTGCATGTATTCAATCGAAAAGAACAATTATTATTTAAAATATCTGTATTTTAACAAATGATTTATTTCAAATAATTAGAGTATTTTACTAATATACTATTTTTTATACCCTAAATGGTATAAAATAATAAAAATATTATTAAATTATACCCGAAAGGGATTAAATATTAATTAATCATTGTTTTAATACCCAAAAGGGTATAAAATATAGATAATAAAATGGAGGAAAACATGAATTCTATAGCTGAATTTGTTAAGAAAAATAGAAAAGCTGCAGGTTTAACACAAGAAGAATTTGCGTTACGTTCAGGTCTTGGACTTCGTTTTGTTCGAGAACTTGAGCAAGGCAAAGAAACTGTGCGTATGGATAAAGTTAATGTTGCTCTTGGAATGTTTAATGCAGAAGCAGTCCCAGGAAATAAGGAAAATAAATGAGTACATTAAGAGTTGCTTATGTTTATGTAAGAAATGCTTATGCTGGTATCCTTAAAGAGACTGATGAAGGTTATTCTTTTAAATATGATAAAAACTATTTAAATAGTTCAAATGCATCTGCTATTTCTCTTACTTTACCTTTACAATTTGAAGAATTTAGATCAAAAACCTTATTTTCTTTTTTTGATGGGCTTATTCCTGAAGGCTGGCTTTTAAAAATCGTAATAAGAAACTGGAAATTAAGTAATAATGATCGCTTTGGAATTTTACTTGTTGCTTGTAAAGATTCAATAGGGAATGTTTCTATAAGAGGAGAAAAGCTATAATGAAATGTTTATGCTGTGGTAAATCAATATCAAAACCTAACGAATTAGAGTGGCACAAAGCTTGCATTAAACGTTTTTTTGGCACAACAGTTCTTCCTAAAATTGAAATTGATGATAAAACTTTAAATATTGTTGCAAAAGAAGCTACTAGTCTGGGATTTACTGTTCCAGGAGTTCAGAAAAAATTATCATTGCAGTTTGTAAGTGATAGTAAAAAACCTAGGCTGACACTTGTAAATTATCCAACAGGATATATACTAAAACCTCAAGTTGAAGAATATGAATTACTTCCTGAATCAGAACAACTCGTAATGACGATGGCAGATGTAGCTGGAATCGCGACTGTTCCCCACGCACTTATTAAGTGTGGTAAAGATATTGCATACATTACAAAAAGAATTGATCGCATTAGTTTAAATAAGAAAATTGAATCTTTAGCAATGGAAGATTTTTGCCAACTTGATTTAAGACTTACAGAAGATAAATATAAAGGTTCTTATGAAAGATGTGCAAAGATTATTAAAAAATATTCATCAAGATATGGGATAGATATTGTAGAGTTTTATATAAGATTAGTTTTTTGCTTCATTATTGGCAATTCAGATATGCATCTTAAGAATTTTTCTTTAATTGAAATAACACCAGGCTCTAATAAATATGTATTATCTCCAGCATATGATTTATTGCCTGTTAATGCTCTTATGCCATCTGATAAAGAAGAAGTTGCTCTTGCCTTAAATGGTAAAAAGAAAAACATAACTAAAAATGATTTTTTAAAACTTGCTGATGTCTGTGAAATATCTCGTTCAACTGCAATTAAGTTAATAAATCATTTAATAAAATTTACTCCTCAATGGCTTGATATGTGTGATAATTCATTATTAAATGAAAAGTTAAAAGAAAGAGTTAAGAAAATTATTTATAAAAGAATAGAGATTTTAAAATGAACATCTATGTAAATAAAAAAGACAAAGACATTTAATAAATTTCATAAAAATATTGGGGTTTAGAAGGGTTTTTTATTGATTTTAGCACGTTTTTCACTAGAATTATTAAAACTTAAATAGATAAATTAATTGGTCAAATCAGTAATCATTTAATTTACTAAATATATATTTAGTAAATTTATAATAATTAATTAACACGATAGTTAATCAAATAGATTATATATTAGATTTAATTAAATAAAATATTTAATAATAGGGGTAAATATGGGGAACAAGGATTTAATTATAAGAAAAGCTGAAGAAAAAGATATTAATTTAATATATGAATTAATAAAAGGCTTAGCAATTTATGAAAAAAGACCAAATGATATGACTGCTACAATTGAAATGTTAAAAGAATCTCTTTTTATTAAGAAAGTAGCAACAGTTTTAATATTAGAAAATGACATAAATACTCCAATAGGATATGCACTTTACTATCCTATTTTTTCATCGTTCTCTTCTAAAACAAAAATATATTTAGAAGATTTATATATAAAACCAGAATATCGTAATAAAGGATATGGTAAAAAGTTTTTCTTTTCTATTTTAGATATTTTAAAAGAAGAAGGTTATTCTACATTAGAATGGAGTTGTTTAGATTGGAATAAGCCATCTATAGAATTTTATAAAAAGATCAATGCAACTTTAGAAACAGGAAGAGTTCATTTTGAATATAAAATTAACTAGAAAATTGAAATTTTCGGCAAAAACGCCAATTTAAAAATTGAAATTTTCGGCATATTAATATATTAACTAGATAAAAGCCTTTCGGTAAGAAGTAAAGATTTATTTTACTGAAAAGTTGTGTTTTAAAAATTACGTCTAGAAAACGTT
>CAKPNG010000046.1 GCA_934168325.1 uncultured Bacilli bacterium | reverse complement strand
TGCAAATATGGTTTTCGGAAGTAATACTTAATTGTATTTAATTTTAGGGAGACCTACAACAAAGGGACACAATCAAACTCTTGTATATATTTATATACAAAAGGCGATTAAAAGTTAAATAAATATTATAAGATAAGCTCTTTTATTTAATAATTGTAGCGTTTCTATCACTTCCGATTGAAATAATTCCAATCTTAACACCAGTATATTCTTCAATAAAGTTAATATATTCTTTAGCTTCAACTGGTAATTCATCAAAAGATTTTATATTTTGACCAAAACTAAATTTTTTGAAAGTTTTATAAATTGGCTTACATTTACTATAATCGTATAAGCTCGCTGGAATAAAATCTATTATTTTTCCGTTTAATTCATAATTAATACAGATTTTTAAATCATCAATATTAGTTAAAACATCAAATAACATTAAAGCAATTGTGTTAGCTCCGCTCATTTCTAAATTACGTTTTACAACTACTAAATCTAAATAGCCAACACGACGAGGTCTTTTAGTAACAGTACCATATTCATGTCCTTTTTCTCTTATTAAATCCCCAATTTCATTATTCAATTCAGTTGGAAATGGACCTTCACCAACTCTAGTAGTATAAGCTTTACATATAGCAACTACGTTATCAATTGCACGAGGTGGAATACCTGCACCTTGAGGAACATAATTGCTACTAGGTGATGAACTTGTTACGTAAGGATATGTTCCTCTGTCAATATCAAGCATCATTCCTTGAGCACCTTCAAATAGTATTTTCTTATTTTCTTTAATTGCATTTATTAAAAAATATTGGGTATCTGCAATGTATTTTTTTAAATAAGTACCTATTTCTAATAATTGTTTATATAAAGTATCAAAGTCATACTCTTTTAATCCCAAGCTTTTTAACTCAATATTTTTAACTTTTAAAGTGTCAATTAATTTGGATTTTAAAAATCCTGGTTCTAATAAATCTCCTGCTCTAATACCTCTTCTAGCAGCTTTATCAACATAGCATGGTCCTATACCTTTTTTGGTTGTACCAATTTTATTATTATCTAATAAAGATTCATATGCTCCATCTAAGTCTAAATGATATGGCATAATTAAATGACATCTATCAGAAATAATAAGCTTAAAATCTTTTATACCACTAGCATTAATACCCTCAATTTCTTCTTTCAAACTAAAAGAATTTAAAACAACACCATCAGCAATTACATTAGTAATATTTGGATTAAAAATACCGCTTGGTAAACTTCTTAAAGCATATCTATTACCATTAAAGCAAATTGTGTGCCCTGCATTATTTCCTCCTTGAAAGCGAACTACGATATCGCTTTGACTTGCTAAATAATCGGTGATTTTTCCTTTTCCTTCATCACCCCATTGTGACCCTTCAATAACAGTAACACTCATATTTTTTTCCTTCTTTTATTTTTTTATAATATTTCTTGCAATTAAAACTCCACTAGCACTAGCTTGAGCTAAACCTCTAGTTATACCAGCACCATCTCCACCTACATATAAATTTTTAATATCTTTAAGCATTAAATCATCATTAACATCCGGGTAAGCACTATAAAATTTAGCTTCTACACCATAAAATAATGTATCATCATTTGCTATACCTGGAGTAACTTTATCTAAAGCTTCTATCATTTCAATTAATGATTGCATAGTTTTATAAGGCAAACATAAAGTTAAATCACCTGGAACTGCTTCTTTTAAAGTAGGTTTAACAAATCCTTCTTTTATACGCTTTTCAGTTGATCTTCGACCTCTTTTTATATCTCCATATTTCTGAACAATAACACTTCCGCAACTTAATCTATTTGCAAGTTTTGCAATTGAACTAGCAAAAGTATTAGGTTCATTAAATGGTTCTTTAAATTTATGTGATACTAATAAAGCAAAATTAGTATTTTTACTACCTAATTTTTTATCAAAGTATGAATGGCCATTTGCTAAAACAACATTATGGTCATTTTCAATAACGACGTGGCCACTAGGATTAGAGCAAAAAGTTCTAACTTTAGTTCCTACTGAAGTATTAAAGATAAATTTACCTTCATATAAATTTTTATTAATATCTTCCATAATAACATCGCTAGTTTCAACTCTAACACCGATATCAACTTGATTATTATGCATTTGTATATTATGTTTTTCTAATAATTCATTTAAGAATATAGAACCATCACGACCTAAGCACAAAACTACATTATCAGCATAAATTTTATTATCATCATTTAAAATAATTCCTTTAACAGTATTATCTTCAACAATAATATCTTTTAATGTTGTTAAAAATCTTATTTCAACACGCTCTTTTAAATATTCATAAATTCTTTTTAAGATATTTAAATTCTCTTCAGTTCCTAAATGTCTTACTTTAGCTCTTAATAATTTCAAACCAGCACCAATTGCTTGCTTTTCTATCTTTTTAATTTCATCGGTATAAGGATCAGTAATAATTTCAGTAGCACCAAATTTTAAATTAATCTCATCACAATAATTTATAAGGTTTAATAATTCTTCATCATCTATATAATCACTAAGCCAACCACCAAATTCAGTTGTTATATTATATTTACCATCACTATAAGCTCCAGCTCCTCCAAACCCATTAGTCATTGAACAAGCAGGATAACATCCAGCAACTCCTTCTTTATTAATAGGACATCTTTCTAATTGATGTTTTAAAACGGGACAACGTCTATTATATATGCTATAGCCTTTATCTATCATGAGAATTTTCTTATTAGGATTTAATTTGTTTAATTCATACGCACACATATAGCCACTTGGTCCGCATCCGACAATAACAACATCATATTTTTCCATACAAAAACTCCTTTATAAATATAGTTATCCCATATATGAATTATTTATTAATTTAATAACATCAAATATGCTCTTGATTTTCACTATTACATTATAAGTAAGATTACTTTTTTTTGCTAGGAAAAATACTAAAAATATACTAATTTTTTACCACTAAAATAATTATAAAATAAATAATTATAAATTATTTATTAATCATTACTTTTAAAAACTAAAATCGCCTTGCAAGAATTAGTTATAGAGAAACTAATAAATTCATAACCTAATAATAATTCTTCGTTTATTTTATCTTCGATTAATTCAGCAATTTTACTTGCAACAGGCTCATATTTAGTAATAAACGTAAAATATTTCATATCAATTTCCTCCATAATTTTATATTAATATGAAAATATTTATTATCAGGTAAATTAATTGTAAATTATTAACTATTTTTTAAATGACTTTTGAGCAATATGTTTAGGATAAAAATTTATAAACCACTTAGTAAAGACTCCGACAAATATCGGAATTACAGTATTTATGATTGATAAATAAGGACTAAAATTTGGAAAATAATAACTTATAACAAATGTATAAATAAAAGTTATTACATAAAAAATTCCCCATACTAAGCAAATAATTTTATTAGTTATTAAAAATATTGGATTATCAATAATTTCATCATCATAATTATTTTTAGAATAAAAACAAGATAAAGATTTTTTAAAAATACAAGAAACTAGCCATATAACTCCAAAGACTAAATAAGCAATTGTATTGATATATAAATTATATTGATTATCAAATAACAAAGATAATAAAGCTAAGGTACCATTAAAAGAAATTGATAAATAATCATAAAATACTTTTTCAGTTTTATACATTATTAGAATAAATAACAAAATAAGGCATATTGATGCAATTGCACCATAATAATTATTAATTGGTAGAGTTACAAAATTGATAATAAAAGGAATTAAGAAATTAAGCATAGAGGTTTTACTCTTATTTTCTATATTATCTTTTATATTTTTATCATTATTATGATTATTGACTCCAAAATATTTACTCCAATTAATCATTACATCAAAATCACCATCTACTTGATATAAATGTTTAAATAGAGCTTCATCTCCTTTAATTTCATTTCGTGCTATACTTTTCCAAACAGTTATAGGTGTCGAAATAATCGTTGTCGGAGTCAAAAAATGATCTTTAATAACTTCACAATTATCCTTTTTTAAAATTAATTGATATTGCTTATCAATATCGACATAATTCATTTGAATTACAATATCTTTATTTTTATAACTATTTTTATTATATAAAGATGCCATTTGTTTAGTAAAAATAAATGATTCATCTTCTTTATTTATTACATTATCATCTTGAGATATTCCCCAACTAGCATCAGCCATTTTTTCGTAGATTTCTCTAGAAAACATGTCTAAACTCAACTTATTTTTTAGATTTTCACTTAATTTACTATTTAAAAAATATTCTTTTCCAGCCTCAAATAAATAAGATAAATAAATGTCTGTAGTCTCTGATAATTCTTTAATACTAAATAATTCACCTTGTCCGATATAAATTGGCAAATAGTTATTTTTACCACATAAATGATCAAATAAAAGATTTACAGAATCATAGTTTTTTCGATATGTATAAAATCCACATGTAGAAATAACAATATATTTTTGATTTGATCTATCATATCTAGAAGGATGTCCGCCTTCACCAACTCCAGAATCATTACTGCACATAAATGGTAAATTTAAAGGTAACTGACGATCTATAAAATTTTTAAGTAAACCAGGAACACTAAAATAATATAATGGAAACGAATAAATTATATAATTAGCATTCATTATTAATTTTAAGTAATCATTCATTTTATCTTTTAAAATACATTGACCAGGCGTAACTTTCCAACAGGAAAAACAACCCTTACAAGGTTCTATTTTTTCTTTAGATAAGTCAATTAAGTCAACTTGAAGAGTATCATCTATTGACTTCATTCCATCTACAAATTTTTTCGTTAATTTTAAAGTATTACTTCTTTCTCCTTTTGGAGATCCGTTAATTATTAAAACATTCATATTATAATAATAACAAATTTTAATAAATTTATATTCAATAAATGGTAAATTAATTGTAAATAATGCTTAA
The DNA here is from genome assembly GCA_934168325.1 of uncultured Bacilli bacterium. Taxonomy (GTDB): domain Bacteria; phylum Bacillota_I; class Bacilli_A; order RFN20; family CAG-826; genus Onthovivens. The sequence continues at coordinate 5,613 of CAKPNG010000046.1, read as the reverse complement.
AAACGAAAATTAATCGAAATTAAACTATTAAATCTCCTTCTTTAATCCAATTTAATTTTCTAAATAATAAATCAATCAAAAATACTAAAATAGCTGGGGCAATAATTTCTAAAACAAATATTCCAACCCATGTCTGCCAAATATTGCCCATTGAACTAATTGTTCCAATTTGACCAACTAATCCAGCTGTTCCCATACCAGCACTTGAACCAGCACAAACAATCTTTAAGGCGCAAGTAGAAATAGGTCCTAAAATTGCAGAAGCAATGATTGTAGGTAGCCAAATTATAGGTTTTTTAAGAATATTCTTAAATTGAAGCATAGAAGTTCCAATTCCTATTGATATGACCATTCCGATAGGATTATCTTTTCTTGATTGAACGGCAAAGCCAACCATTTGTGTGCAACATCCAACAATTGCTGCTCCACTAGCTAATGCTAAACCAGAGTATGTAGGATTAGCCAATAATTCTGCATAAGATAAACCTGCTGGTAAAATAAATATCATAGCAGCAATTGCAGCACTAGAAATAGGTGCTGTCAAAGCCATTCCCATAATAACTGAAATAACAATTCCCATTAAAAACGGAACAATATTAGTTGCGTTTCCAACAAGCCATTGAATACCATAAGTGACATAAATTAATGGATATCTTACTCCAAGAGAAATTAAACCACCAACTATTACCCCGAATAATGGAATTATTAAAATATCTAAAGGCGTTTTCTTTCTAAATACCAATTTCATTAATAAAGCTACAGATATAACAACAATATAAATAGTGAGTGGGTCGCCTATTTTAAATGCAAATGTATCTGTATAGGTACTTGGATCAATGCAAAATTTTGATGATAGTGATAAAAACGCAGCAATTTCACCAACTGTGCCCATTACAACAACATTTAAAGAAGTCATTTTTAAAGCCATTGCTATACCAATGCCAATACCAGCACCAGTTAAAGATTGTAAGCATAAAGACAAGCCACCTTCTTTCCCATCTCCTAAGACTTTAAACATGAAATCGCAAAAAGCATTTCCTGCTCCATTATGAAATAAGCCACCAATGGTGCCGATAATTGTCCCTATAATTAAAGTAGCGAATAGTCCATGAGCCATCCCATTTAAAGTAGTAATAAAAAAGTTACCAATCTTTTTACCGATTTTTTCCTCGTTTTTAATTTCTTCCATAACAACCTCTTTCAAACATGCCTATACATTAAGCATATTTATTCTACATGAAATAAATATTTATAAAAGGATAATTTCTTTATCTTAAATAGACATTTCAAAAAAATTATTTAAATGAGTTCTAAAATTTTATTTAACCATATTTATTAAATTTATCTAATATTCTTTATATTATTAAATTATTTAAACTATAAGAAATTTAATTTATTTATAAAAAATGATACCCACAAGAGTACCATGATTCTAAGTTAAGTGGTGACCTATACGGGATTCGAACCCATGAATGCATGCGTGAAAGGCATGTGAGTTAAGCCACTTCTCCAATAGGCCACTGGCGCCAACTATAGGGCTCGAACCTACAACCGATCGGTTAACAGCCGATTGCTCTACCATTGAGCTAAGTTGGCACAGCACTTACGTGCTTTAATAATATAGCAAATAGAAAAAACTAATTCAACAACTTTTTGTTTAATAAATAAATTATTTATCACCAAGTTTAATTTTTATTAGATTTAACAAATCTCCAAGTGTTTTAATATCTTGAGTTTCGCTTGGTTCAAAAGTAATGTTGTATTCATCTTCTAAATCCAAAACAAATTCTACAACATCAAGAGAATCCAAGCCAAGACTTGCTAAAGTAGCCTCAGGATCTAATTTTTCTAATTTTAATTTTGCTTTAAGTGTATTAACAACTTTATCATAATTATTCATATTGTTTACCTCGGTAATATTCTAACATATTAGAAAAAAAAGACCTATCAAAATTGATAGGCCACTTATAATTAATGATTAAGCTTTAAATTCTTTTAATTCAAATGCATTATAATTTGCAGAGTTTGCAGGTGGTACTTTTGTATCTGCGCTTACTTTAGTTGAAACATTATCTGCTGATGTTTTAAATGCAGCATATAATGCTCCAGAAATAGCACCAAAAATTGCTAATACTAATACAATGCCTAATAATTGTCCTTTAATTTCACTCATCTTTTTTACCTCCTATGTGTGATTAATTCCTATAACAGCGTATCTTTTAATGCTTATCTTAATCGGGGATGAAGATAGTAGAATTGCTTTATATTCTTTTGTAAGAAAATAAGGGTATAAATCACCTTCTATATATGTCCTCTCACTAGTTTCACCTCTAGTTAAGTTAGCATTTCCTTGTTCTTTTGCGAATCTAATTAAGCCTTCGTCTATATTTCCGTATTCATCTATTCCATAATTAGAAATTTGGTATGAAATAATTTGACTCAATGAATCTAAATTTGAATAACTCGTTTGAATTAAAACAATGTCAGTTCCTAAAAAGAAAGTCATTAGTATCATATAAATTGATAAGATAAACGCTAATTTATTTCCCATTATGCTAAATCTCCTATCATATTTACTATTCCTAACATTATTACAACCATTAAAATACCTACACCAATAACACTTAAGGAGCATATAGTGTTAAAGCGATTCATTCTTTTTTCTTCAGCTGTTGTTTCTATTCTTCTTTTGAACGATTCAAATGAAGAAACAAATTGAGATATATAATTTTCATTATTACCTTCATCAATCATTTCGTATATTGCAATCATAACTTCTTCAACCTTTTTTGATTCAAAATAAGAAGAAAAAGTTAAGAATGGCTTTATTGATTTATCTTCATCTATGTCATCTAATAATTCTAATAATTTATTTTTTATAAACGGCGTCCCATAATTGCTAATTTCTTTTATTGACATATAAACATTTCTATTATTAGAAATATAAATTCTAAAATAACTAAATACATTTATAAAATCATTTATTAAATTATTTTTATTCTTGCTTATTTTTCTATCATATCTCGTATAATAAAATACATTAATTAATAATAAAAATAATAAATAATATATAAGAATAGCATAGTTTTTCTTTAAAATTACGAGTAATAATAATGGCAAAATAGCTATTATATTAATTAAGATCCAATTTCTAATCTCTTTTTTATAATCTAAATTACATCTTTCTATTTTTTCTTTTAACTTTAACATTTTTTCTTTTCCTCTTTTTTTCATCGACAATATTTTTATTACTTTTTATGAAATTTAAATTAGTCGCATGAGCTATAAATAAACTTATATTCAAATAAAAACTTATAAAGAAAATAGCCATTCCGTATTTAAAATAATTTAAAGAAGCAATTTTAATAAAATAGTCTGCTAAGCTAAGTTTCATAATAATTACAATTACAAAAATCATTATCCATAAAATTATAAATTCCATCATTTTTTTAATAATGATTTGATTATGATTTTCTATTTTTTCCTCTAATTGTCTTATATCAAATAACAGCAATTGTGATATTTTTAATATGTCTCCGCCATTATAAATATATTGATCAAGCAAATTTAAAAATACATCATATGACGAAACCATAAAATATTTTTCTAGGTATTTTATTTTTTCTTCTACTTCTAAATTATCAATTAATCTTATTTGATTTTTAAGTTGTGGTGAAAACGATTCTTCAATAGTATTAAAAGTTGATAAGATACTACAATTTATTGATAAAGTAATTATAAAATTATTAATAAACAAAATAGCTTCTTTTGACTTTCTTTCTCTTATTAGAAAAGTAGCTACTAATTTATCTAATATTAAAGTAAATATTATAATTCCAATTACACTTATAACTATTGAAAATAATAAGTTAGTAGTAACATAATAATTTAAAAGTCCAATAAGGCCACACAAAATAATATAAAAAGGCAATCTTTTAAGCATTATTTTCTTCCCACATATTTTTAAATTCTATAAATTCCATATCATTCATTTCTAAATCGTATTTCATTGAATTTGGAATCTTATAAAAACAATTTGGATATCTATATAAAAGTTTTACTTTATTAAATCTATTCGTAGCGATGCAATCAATATACCTAACAATTTCATTGTTATCTTTAAATTCTTTTCTAACATGAATTAATAATTTAAAATGATCGAAAATATCAATTAATGTTTCATCATATTTTAAAGATTGATTTTTTAACATCGCCATCCTAGTCATCCTAGAATACATATCAACTATATTTTTAGAATGTAATGTAGTTATAGTTGGGTGACCACTCATCGCACTATTCAATATCGATAGCATTTCTTCTCCTCTAGATTCACTAATTACTAAATAATCAGGGTTATTTCGTAATGCATTTTTAACTAAAATATCAAAATTAATATTTTTATCTTTATCTAGATTAAGCCATGTTTGAACATCTAATGATGGATTTATATAATCCATATCTAATTCATCAACATTATCGATTACAATAAGTCTTGTTGCTGGTTTTAATTTAGATATTAAAAATTTTTGCAATTCTGTTTTCCCACTACTTGTTAATCCACCTATTACTATTGAACTTTGCTTATCTAGAAATAATTTAATTAACTTAATACATTTATTATTTATAAAAGTATTATCTTCTTTAATTCTTAGCGAATTAAAACCTATTCTAATGCTAAAAGTAATTGAATTTTCTCTATTTTTTCTGCTTATTGCATAGTGTACAGCGTTAATTCTATATTTTCCAACGCTTATATCCAAAATTGGATCAGTATAACTAAATTGAGCATCTGATAAATTTGCTATTTGTCTTATAAAATCATAAGCTTCTTTATTTGTTATTTCTATTACGCTTTTAATTCGTCCTTTAATATTATCTTGATAAAATAAATTTAATCCATTGTAAGAAATATCGGTGATATTGTTATCAACTAATAATTCTTTCAAAAAACTATTTTCAATAAATTCAATTATTTTTTGATTATTCATAAACTACTTCCTATATCCTCTATTTTAAAATTTAAATAACGATCAACTTTATAATTCTTATAATATTCACAGTTAAAATGTAGTTGAAAGGCTTTCGGTTTATCAGATTTATCAAATTCATATTCTTTATTACTATTAATAAAATAATAATAAAAAGACAGATTATAATTATCGATGATTCCTTTAAAAGAAAGATTTAAATATTTTTTTACACCTTCTTCCATTTCTTTTTTAGAAAAATAAGCTATAAAATCATCTTCAGTATACTCTTCGATAACGACTGTACTTTTTAATATTTGAAGTGGAATATTAGCAACTATTCTATTAATTTCATTTCCTTTATAAGTAATATTAAATATATTAACGATAGTTAAAAAGATTGTTGTAATAAATAAAAACACTGCATTCATCATATTTTAATCAACTCCATTTCATCATCTTCCGTTATCTTGGTAATTTCTTTATAAATAATTCCAACATCTTTTTTATAATTCTTTTCAAAAAATACTTTATGATTAAAGTAAATATCATAACCTTTAGGAGAAAAAGGGTTAATTTAAATTGTTAAATCCGTTTTTAAAAAATAACGACTTATCGTATTTATTTGTAGTTTAATTAAAACATT
>CAKPNG010000045.1 GCA_934168325.1 uncultured Bacilli bacterium | reverse complement strand
ATATATCTTTAGATATATAAATCGATTAATTTGTTGTATTTTTGGCTTTTTTGATTATCTAACTGTCAAATTCCCGTCATTTACTAAAAAAATTCATTGTGCTAACTTAAAAAGACGGGGATAAAATTTATGAAGAAAATGTTCATGATTTATATGTAGAAAGTAGTGATTACGATAAAAATAGATTCTTTGAAAAAGTTTATAGTTATTTTGAATATATCACTGATAAATGTAGAGATGTTTGTAAAACTATCTTGATAATAATGTATAAAAACTTATAAATAGGTATTAAATTACTGAATTTAGTTTTTTTGTAGGTAAAAATACTTTATTTGCCTTTCTTTTTTATATATAATATAAACGTTAAATTTCTTAAGGAGGAAAAAAGAAATATGGCAATTAAAGTTGCAATTAACGGATTTGGAAGAATTGGAAGATTAGCATTTAGACAAATGTTCCAAGCAGAAGGATATGAAATTGTTGCTATCAACGATTTAACTGATCCAAAGATGTTAGCTCATTTATTAAAATATGATTCAGCTCAAAAAAGATATGCATTAGCTGATAAAGTTAGTGCTACTGATCATTCAATCATCGTTGATGGTCATGAAATTGAAATTTATAAAGAACCAAAAGCTGAAAATTTACCTTGGGGTAAATTAGGTGTTGATGTTGTTTTAGAATGTACAGGCTTCTATACATCAAAAGAAAAAGCAATGGCACACATCACTGCAGGTGCTAAAAAAGTAGTTATTAGTGCTCCAGCAGGAAAAGATTTACCTACAATCGTTTATGGTGTTAACGAACATACATTAACAAAAGATGATAAGATTATTAGTGCAGCTAGCTGTACAACAAACTGTTTAGCACCTATGGCAAATGCTTTAAATAAATTCACCCCAATCGTCAGTGGTATTATGACAACTGTTCACGCATATACTGGTGACCAAATGGTACTTGATGGACCACACAGAAAAGGTGATTTAAGAAGAGCAAGAGCTGCTGCTGTTAATATCGTTCCTAACTCAACTGGTGCTGCTAAAGCTATCGGTTTAGTTATCCCAGAATTAAACGGTAAATTAATCGGAAGTGCTCAAAGAGTTCCAGTCCCAACCGGTTCAACAACTCTTTTAGTTGCTGTTGTTAAAGCAAATGGCAAAGAAGTTACTCCAGAAACAATTAATGCTTTCATGAAGACTCAAGCAACTGAATCTTATGGATATAATGAAGATTTAATCGTTTCAAGTGATATCGTTGGTATTACTCAAGGTTCATTATTTGATGCTACACAAACCATGGTTACTAAAGTAAATGATGACATGTATCAAGTTCAAGTAGTTGCTTGGTATGATAATGAAAATTCATATACTAGCCAAATGGTTAGAACAATTAAATATTTTGCTGAATTAGCTTAATTAAATTTCTATTTAGGTCTAGGGTGAACTCCAGACCTTTTTATTAAAATAAGGAGTATTATATGTTAACAATTGAAAATTTACACGATTTAGCCGGTAAAAAAGTAATGGTTAGAGTTGATTTCAACGTACCATTAAATGGAACAGCTATTAGAGATGATAATCGTATTGTTAGTGCTTTACCTACAATTAAAGCATTAATTAAAATGAATGCTAAAGTTGTTTTATTCTCACATTTAGGAAAAATTAAATGGGGAAAGGTAGATGATGCTGAAATTGCTAAAGAAAAAGAAAAGAATAATATGGCATATGTCTATCCAAGATTAAAAGAATTATTAGATGGAACAAATGTTTATTTTGCTGAAGCTACTAGCGGTGAAGCACTAAAAGAAGCTATTGATAAATTAAACGATGGCGAAGTTTTATTAGTTCAAAATACACGTTATGAAAAAGGCGAAAGTAAGAATGATGCTAATTTAAGTAAAGATTGGGCAAGTAATTTTGATGCATTTGTTATGGATGCTTTCGGAAGTGCTCATAGAGCTCATGCTTCTACTTATGGTGTTCCTGAAATTCTTAAAAAAGAAGGAAAACAATGCGCATTAGGTTTCTTAATGGAAAAAGAAGTTAAGAATCTTTCAAAATGTGTCCATCCAGATGCTCACCCATACGTTGCAATTCTTGGTGGTTTCAAAGTTAGTGATAAAATTAAAGTTATCGATAGTTTATTAAAGAAATGCGACAAGATTTTAATCGGTGGAGCTATGGCTTATACATTCTTAAAAGCATTAGGTAAAAATGTTGGAAAGAGCCCTGTTGAAGCTGATCAATTAGATTATGCTTTAAAATGCTATGAATCAGGCAAGATTGTATTACCATTTGATACTATTTGTGCTGATGATTTCGAAAATTATACTGTTGTTGAAACTGTACCAAGTGGTCAAATTCCTGAAGGATTTGAAGGCTTAGATGTCGGTCCAAATACAGTTAAAGAATTCGGAAAAATTATTGCTGATGCTAAAATTATTTTCTGGAATGGTCCTGTTGGCGTTTTTGAAAATAAAGATTTTGCTAATGGTACAATTGGTATTTGTAAAGCAATTACTGAAAATAAAAAAGCATTCAGTGTAATTGGTGGTGGTGATAGTGCTGCTGCTGCAAAACAATTTGGTTATGCTGATAAATTCTCACACGTTTCTACTGGCGGTGGCGCTAGCTTAGAAATGATTGAAAATGATGGCCATCTTCCAGGAATCGATGTTATTGGAGAATAATTACAATGCGTAGAAAATTACTTCTCGGTAACTGGAAAATGAATAAAACAGTTACTGAGGCTAAATTATTTGCTACTGAAGCAAAAGAACTCGGTAAAACTGCAAAAGCTAATAAAATCGATATGGGTGTTTGTGTTCCTTATATTGATTTAGCACCTGTTAAAAAGATTTTAAAAAATAGTTTAATTGTTGGTGCTGAAAATTGTAATGAATTAGATCATGGTGCATATACTGGTGAAATTTCAATTCCTATGTTGAAAGATATTGATATTTCATGGTGTATTATTGGTCATAGTGAAAGAAGAACTTATTACAATGAAACTAGTGAAGCTTGCAATAAAAAAATATTAGCTTTATTAAAAAATAATATGGTTCCAGTTTATTGCTGTGGTGAATCTGAAGGTATTTTTGAAGAAGGCAAAACTAAAGAATTTGTTAAAGAACAAATCGTTACTGGTTTCAAAGATGTTAGTGCTGAAGATGCTACTAAAGTAGTTATAGCTTATGAACCTATTTGGTCTATAGGTACTGGGAAAAATGCTTCTACTGAAATTGCTGAAGATATTTGCTTATTTATTAGAAATATAATTAAAGATCTTTATGGTCGTAAAGTTGCTAATAAAGTTAGAATCTTATATGGTGGAAGTGTTAAACCAAATAATATTAAAGCTTATTTATCACAAGAAGATGTTGATGGTGCATTAGTTGGTGGTGCTAGTTTAGACCCTAAATCTTATAGTGAATTATTGACAAATCTTTTATAAAAAATAATTAAATTAATCAAAAAACCTGCAAAAGTTAACTATTTTGCAGGTTTTTTATTTTTGTATAATATTTACAAATTAAATTGATGAATATCGACCAAATATGTCGTTAAGAGTATTTAGTTTTATTTACAACTATATCTAGTATTGAAAAACCAAGGTCAATTTGACTTTTTTTATTGACTATTGTATGATATTAATGTTCAAGTTCTGAACGTATTTACTATGGAAACAAATGATATTAAAACTAAAGAGAAAAAAGTTAAAGCTCCAATGAGTTCTAAGAAATATACTATACTTATGTCTATTTTTGGTGTTTTATGTTGCTTAGCCGGTGGTGTAGGTGGCTATTTTCTTTATAATATATTTAAGCCTGAAATGAAATATGAATCGGGTTATATTGATTATATAAGTCTTGAAAAAAGAGCAAGTAATAAAAAGAATGCAAATCTTGATGTTGAATTTAAAGCTGACCCATATAATTTAGCTAATTTAGCTTTTTATAATTTTGGTAATTCCAAATATAGTTTAACTTTAAGTAGTGGATTAGTTCGTAATATATCTGGAGATCAAAACGTTAAAGCTGTAACTCTTGGTGATAATGGAGATTTCTTTAACCAAAATATTTCTGCTACTACTGGTGGTGGTCCTATTCAAATTAATACTGCTTATCGCTTTTATGATTTAAATAAAGATGATAATAAAGATTATCAAATGACTGCATATGAAAATAAATTAGAAAGTGATTGGAAAAAAGATTTAAAGCCTTCAAGAACTTATACATATGATCAATATATAGATGATTATGGTAAATTATTAAAAGGCAATTATATAGTAGATAATAGTGATAAATATATTTCTAATAATTTATCACAATATAAAAATGGTTCTAATAATCTTATTAGTGGGGCTTTTATATATCAAATGTTTGATGACGCTGTTAATAGTTCAAAATTAGAAAGAATAGATAATGGTTATAAGATATTAATTTCTTTAGATGCTCAAAAAGCTTGTTCTTATTATATAAGACAAATTAAAAAGAACGGCGGTATGTCTAAAAATCCTACTTTTACTACTGATATTTCTATAGAAGTAATTTTAGATAAAGAATATAAATTAGTTTCAACTCACTCTGAAGAAGCTTATAACGTTATTTTAGGTGCTCAGGTTTCTTGTAATGCAATTATGGATATTAACTATTATGCAAGCGATAATCCTATTAAATTAAATAATAATGGGGTTAGTGTAGAAATGAAGATACCTTCAATAGAAGAAAGGTTTCCTGTCTATTTAGATAGAGACTTAACATTAAAATTTGTGGAGTAATAATTATGATACGTAAATTATTTTCAATATTAGTGTGTACAGTTAGTACAGCAATTGGTGGATTATCATCATATGCTTATTTTAAATATCAAGATGATAAGATAAGACAAAATATGTCTAATAAGAAGCCAAGTGAAGAATATGAATTAACTCCTGGTGAGAAATTTTTAACAAATTTATTAAAATCTTCAATTAAATGTGATTCTTTAAATTTAAATATTAAAGGAATTGAAGAAAATAAAGACTTAGGAATTAATTTTAAAGGTGTAGTTGAATATGATAGTGCCTCTTTAATGGCTGGTGATTTTAGTGGATTAAAAGCTAATGGTGCATTAAAAGTTAATTATGGCACATTGAATGAAAGTGCTACTTTTATTTTTGATAATAAATTATATTTAGGATATGCAGATAATTATTATTCATTTGATACATCTATTTTTAATAATGTATTAGATTTAATTAATTTATTTAAAGATCAAAATGATAATAAAGAAGAAACTGAATCAAGTTTAAATTTAAATGAATTATTAGGTAATGTTACTAATTATTTAAGTGATTTAAAAGAAACTAAATTAGATGATGAATTAGGTTATTTATTTACTTTAAGTTTACCTGATTTAGGAGATATTGTTTTTAAATCCAATAATGATTTCTTAATGACTGGAATCAATGGAAAATTATCTATTAATAATATAGATGTTACTTTATTAGCTGAAGGTGTTTCACAAAGCGTAAATGATAGTTATTTTAATGGAGTTACTGATGAAAATAAATATACTTCTACTAATAATTTAAATAATATTATTACTACATTAACTAAGTATATAAATTCTAAAAAAGGTAGTGCTAGATTTAATGCTAATTTGAATTTAAAAGATGGTAGTAAATTAGATTTAGATGGAAATATTTTAATTGATTATTCAAGTGCTAGTAAATTAGAAGAAGGGATTTATGAATTAAGTTTAAATTCTAATGTATTTTCTAATACTAGAAATAGTTTAAAAGCTCATTATCAAGATAAAACTACTTATTTTACTTTAAATAATTTAATTAAAGGCTATGTTAGTAATACTTCAATTGAAGAAATTATAGATACTTTAAAAAATAAGACTAATTTAATTACTGAACTTAATTTAATGGATAAAGTAAATCAATTATTAGCTAATAGTGATTTGTTAGAATTAATTAATAATAAAGATTATTCTAAGATTCATAGTATTATTAAAAATATTGCAATAGATAATTTTAATAATGAAATTACTATATCCTTATATAATAAAGCATTTAATTTAGGTGATGAAAATTCAATTTTAGATATAGTATTTGGATTTAATGAAAAAGAAGTTAGTTATATTAAAATTAAAAATTTATGTTATGAAGGAAATAGTGCTAATTTTGATTTATATTTTAATAATGAAATAAGTTATGATAATAACTTTACTTCTTTAGAAGGATTTAAAGATTATTCCAATGTAAGTAATATTTTTAGTAATGTTATTAATTTAGTAAATGATAAGAAATTTAATGTTGATTATGCAATTAATATTGTAAATAAAGATAAAAATGATAGTAGTTATAATTTATCTGGAAATATTGCTGGAGATATTTCTAATTTAGATTTTACTAAAGAGTTTAATGTTAGTGATTTAGCTAATGGTGCTTATACATTTAGTATTAATAATTTAGCCGGAATTAATCAAGATATTAGTGCTTATTATTTAGATAATAATTTATATTTAAAATATAATGAATTAATTAAAAATAGTGTCAATAAAGACTCATTTATTCACTTATTTGATTTCATTAATAAGAAGTTTAATAATGGTAATAATGCTATCGATATTAATCAAATATTTAGTAAATATACTGAAGAATTTAATAATAAATATAAAGCTGAAATTGATGAGATTTTAAAAGGAAACCTTGCAAAACTTGAAGATTATTTTGTAATTGATAAAGATAATTTAGATCCAAATAAGATTAAAATTGAGATTTATCCTAATGGTATAAATAATAATGATGTTTTATATGAAGTAATGATTTCTACTAATGATAAAGCAATTGAATCATTGTCAATTAAAGGTATTAATTTATCAAATTATATTGTTGATATTAATCTTAATTTAAAAGAATTTAGTGATTTTAGATTATTAGAAGAAGAAAGAGCAACTTATTATCCATTAGATAATTTTGAACAAACATTAGTATCGTTTATTGATAAAGATGTAATGCAATATGGACTTGGTATTGAAGGTGCTATTTATAGCGGAAATAAATTATATTTTGATGGAAATTTAAATGCAGATTTCACTAATGGTAATTATTTTGGTGATTTAACATTAGATGGACAATTAGAAGGTATTGATAAGGATCGTTATATTCATAAATTTAAATTAGATAAATTTACAAATGAAGATACTTCCTTAAAAGATTTTTATATTATCTATAACGATACTATGAAAATTAATATGCATAGTAAAACTATTATTGATTTAATTAATGAATTTAAAACTATTCCTGAAAAGAATGTTTTAAATTATTTATTTAAATTATCTTCTATGCTTTCTGGAGAGCTTCCTATTCAAACTATTATTAAAAATAAAGAATATTTATCTTTAATTAATAATAATTATATTAAGACATTTACTACATCTAATGGATTAGTTTCTCTTACTTTAGATGGAAGTTTACTTGGTGCTGATAAAGATATTAAATTAGATATTAATTATAACGAAGAAACAAAAACTTTATTATCAATTAGTTTAAATTTAATTAGTCAAAAAGATGATCCAACATTAGAAAATAATCTTTATGCTTCATTTAAAGTTACTTTTAAAAATTATGATAAAGTAGCTGAAGAAAATAGAATTCATTTAACTAAAACTGATAGCGATGTTTTCTTCGATTTTGATAATTTGAAATTGTTATTTATTTGTGGCATTAATACTACTAATATTTCTGAAGGACAAGAAACTGTAACTTATTATTTAAAAGGCGTATTTGATTTAAAAATCCCAGGTTTAGGAACTGTGATTCAATCAAGTATTTATCAAGATCTTACTTTTAAGATTCAAGTTTTAAAAACTGGTAAAGTTAATGGTTACATATGTTTAAATGCAACTGATAAAAACCATAATGTTTATGAAGATAAAGGTAAGGGAAAGGATTTGACTTATACTCGTAAAACCGAATTTTTCATAAATGAAGATGGGAATGCTTATATTCATCAAAAAACAATAAGTAGGAAATATATCGCTATTCCAGCCGGGTATAAATATACTCAAAATGATGAATATTTCAAAGTAACTTCTGAAGAGATGAGTAAGAACATGGTATATTATCTTATGAAATATACATTAAATATTTCGGATACTATTTATAATCCTATTGAAGATGCTATTAATAATAGTGGAGCAAGTTCTGAACCTAATGAAGTTTTAAATTTACATTATGAAAGTATATTTAAAAAATTAGAATATAACGAAGCTGAAAAATGCTTTAGTTCAACTATTGATTTAAATAATATTTGTAAGCTAGAAACAGCTACTAGCGGATTTGTATCTCAACAAGAATTAAATATAGACATTTATCACGATGCAAATAATGTATTATCTAGATTCCATTTATATGGTGGAGCCCTTTACATTACATTATGTGGAACTATAACAGTTAATATTAATGTAACAAATTATTATAATAATAACGGCGCCAATAATATGAATGAATACAATACATTCGTTGAATTTTGGAATAGTAATGAAACTTTATCCAATTTAGATTATTATCAATATCGTGTTAATAATAATAAAACATCTTTTCAAACGACTTTATAAATAATTTATATATTAAATAATGAAAGTAAATTAGTGTAGTGATAAAATAATTTTGTTTTTAATGAGGAGAAAAACGTATGAAAATAAATCCTGAAGTTCTTGATGCTATAAAGAATAATAAACCTGTAGTTGCTCTTGAAAGTACAATTATATCTCATGGGATGCCTTATCCTAAAAATGTAGCTTGTGCTTTAGAAGTTGAAAAAGTAATTAGAGAAAATGGCGCAATACCAGCTACTATTGGTATTATTAATGGTGAGCCAATTATTGGTATGACTAACGATGAAATAGAAGAATTTGGTAAAAGAAAAGGCATTGTAAAATGTTCAAGAAGAGATTTACCAATTATCATTGCTGAAAAAGAATGGGGCGCTACAACAGTTAGTGCAACTATGATATTAGCTAATTTAGCTGGTATTGAATTCTTTGCTACTGGTGGTATTGGTGGTGTTCATAGAGGTGCACAAGAAACTTTTGATATAAGCGCTGATTTAGATGAACTTGGAAAAACTAATGTTACAGTCATTTGTGCTGGTCCTAAAGCTATATTAGATTTAAATTTAACTATGGAATATTTAGAAACAAAAGGTGTTCCAGTTTTAGCTTATAATAGTGATAAATTACCTGCTTTCTTTACAAGAACTAGTAACTTAAATGTTGATTATAATGTAAAAAACCCTGCAGAAATCGCCTCAATTGTTAAAATTAAAAGAGATTATAAATTAGATGGTGGAGTTTTAGTATGTAATCCAATTCCTGAAGAATATTCAATGGATCCTAATTATATTAATAAAGAAATTGATAAAGCTATTGAAGAAATGAATAGATTAGGTATTAAAGGAAAAGAAGAAACTCCTTTCTTATTAAGTAAGATTGTTGAATTAACTAATGGTAAGAGCTTAGAAGCTAATATCAAACTTATTTTAAATAATGCTGCTTTAGGTGCTAGAGCTGCAATTGAATATTGCAAATTAAGAGGATAATTTAATGAATGAATCTTTACTTATAATTGGCGGTAGTAATATTGATTATATAGCTACAAGTAAAGATAAAATTCAAGATGGTGTTTCTAATATTGGCACTATATCTATTTCATTTGGTGGTGTTGCTAGAAATATATGTGAAAATTTAGCTAGACTAGGTTCTAAAATAGATTTTATAACAACAATTGGTAATGATTTATATGGCGAAAATATTAAAAAAGATTTAATTAATTTAGGTGTTAATGTTATTTATCCAAAAGTAGATTTACCAACAAGTTCATACTTGGCGATTAATGATAATAATCATGATTTAGCTTTGTCTATTTGTGATAATCGTATTATAGATGAACTAAATGCGAAATTTTTAAATAATTATTATAAATTCATTTTAGAACATGAATATATTATTTTAGATGCGAATTTAAATGAAGATGCTCTTAAATATATATTTTCTAATTTTAGTGACAAAAAAATAATAGTAGATGCTATTTCACCAACTAAAGTTTTAAAATTTAAAAATTATTTAGATAAAATATATTTATTAAAATGTAATAAATTTGAAGCTAAAGCACTAATTAATGATTATAAAAATGAAAGAGATTTAATTTTAAAAATATTAGAACTCGGAGTTAAAAATATTGTAGTTTCTTTTGGGGCAAGTGATATTTATTTTGGTAATAAGAACGAAATAGGATTTATTAAAAATGATTTAATTAAAGATTTTGTTAATACATCGGGATGTGGGGATGCTTTAACTAGTGGAATCATTGACCAATATATAAGAGACAATAAAAGTTTAAAAGATAGTATAATTTTTGGAAATATATTATCTAAAGTAACATTAATGACTTCTTCAGCAACATCTAAAGAAATATCAAAATATCGTCATTAATTTTAAAAAAGCTGCAGAAATTAAGTATTTTTACGATTTTAGAAGTTTATCTTTATAATGAAATTCCGTAAATAAATTATTATAATATTATAAAAGCCTTTCGGTAAGAAGTAAAGATTTATTTTACTGAAAAGTTGTGTTTTAAAAATTACGTCTAGAAAACGTT
>CAKPNG010000044.1 GCA_934168325.1 uncultured Bacilli bacterium | reverse complement strand
CCTCTTTTTATTTCTGCAAATTTAATTATAGGGCTCTTTTATTTTTTTATCGACCTACAAATATGAAACGCAAACTTTTGTAAGCGAACATTTGTTTAATATTTGCAATGATGATATAATAAAGTTAGATATTTCAGAAATTGTGTAGGTGATAATGATGTCGTTTTCATTTAATAAACTTTGGAAATTACTAATCGACAATAAACTAAAGAAAAAGGACCTAGCAGTTAAAGTTAAGCTGAGTCCTTCTACGCTTGCTACAATGAGCAAAGGCGGATCAGTTAGCTTAGAAACGCTAGGTCGAATTTGTAAGGTATTAAATTGTAATATTGGCGATATCGTCGATGTCGAATTTAATGAATCGGAGGTGATGTAATTTGAAAAAGTTATGTCTTGGAACCTTCCTAAAAATCCTATGCCACTATAAATTAGCATCAAGAAAGCAATTCACGATGATTAATGATTTGTTGGAAATCGTGGATAAAGGCTCAATGGAGTCAAATATTCAAAGCGGTTATTTATCTGGCAAGAATAATCTTGTCGACTCCAATTTGTTAAAAATAGACAAAGAAGAACTCGTCGATGAAATAAAAACAAAATTCGAACCAAATTTTGACTATGCAGGTAAGCAGTTAGTTGTTTCTGCTATTCAAGCAGTACTTAAGGATGACAACATCCCTGATGCTACTCAAATTGGATTTATGGACGAAGGGTACACAAAGCAAGATATCGTAGAAAAACAGATATTTTCATTTGCTGACTTAATCGCCAATGTCTACTACTACGTTGTTATCCATATTGATAACCGCTCTTTTAAAGAAAGCATAAAAGAAATAGATTCAGCCTTTTTTGATACGAATTTATCAAACGGAAAGAATATCCGACTTATTACAAAGGAAACAAAGGTATTCTCTAAGGTTCCATTAACCCTTGATTCTGAAACCTTTGATGAGGTTTTCAATAAAATAAGTTGTTACGAATTGTCTGTTCCAAATAACAGCACACTTGAATTTTATTGCCTTGATGTTACAAGCGGTAAAATTGATTACACTAAGATACAAGGCTTTATCCAAGATAATATTGGACGTTACATCTATTCAAGAGCTGCCAGAAATAGTTATGAAGTTAGAAACGAATCTTCCAAATTGGCAGTCAATGCAATTAGATCATATAAAAGGAGAGTCGCTTCCAAGCCAACCATCTCACATTTTAATGAACTTATGCTCTATTCATTTTTGGAGTGTGTTTTACATGCGCCTAAGATTTTCTCAAAAATGGAACTTCAAGATAAAAGCGGCTTATATGAGAGCACCTCTTCTGGCATCCATATCCTCACATTGAAAAAGGGTGACCGGCTATTCAATCAACTCATATTCGGTGCAACCGACACTATAGAATCATTAAATACTGCTATTGACAATGCGTTCCAGCAAGTCATTAACATTAAAAACTCGACCAAAGATGAGCTGGAACTTTTGGCAACTACCATCTTGAATCAGGAATTCGGTTTGGAAACCAATAAAGCGCTCGAAGCAATGATTATTCCCAAGAAAGGCTCTGGTTTAGAAAAGCCAGATCCTGCCTTTGGATTATTTTTAGGATACTCTGTCGATGTTGCTTACAACCCCATCAATGAAGAGTACAAAAAGGATATAAAAGCTGAGCTCGAAGCTGATTTGAAGTCTGCAATTCCATATATAGAAAGAAAAATAAAATCACTGGGTTTAGAATCATATTCTTTCTATATTTTTGCCTTGCCACTTAACGATGCATTAATTGATACACAGGCCATTATGTCTGAGGCACTGGAGGTGTAAATCATGAAACCAACATACTCTACTCTTGGTGATGCAATCTATAGCAAAATTGATGATAATGAATATTTGAACGAGATTTATAACACCATTCTTTTCAACTACTCAATGCAGCTATTGGGGACCATACATAGAAATAGGCCGATAAACAGAGAACATGCTTTACGATTTGCGGACATATTATCAAAGTCTTATGGGCATCCAAATTCAGAGAAGCATAAAGCATGGGCTCAGGAAATTGTAGCCTTACTTAATGCCCTTTATCCGACCGATGCAAAAGTAAAAGCCTATGCATCATCAATTCTTCAAAATATAGGAAACTATCGTGGCCTTCAGCTTATCAGGACCAAATACAGGAGTTCTTCTTTCTTTGATGAGCTATACAGCAATTTTGATTTGGATTATTTGGAAATTCCGCATCAAGAAAATAAGTATTTCTTCCATCCGCAAAAGGAGATTTACAATCATCTAAACGATAAGGTATTCAGTTATTCTGGTCCTACTTCTTTAGGCAAATCTCTAATCATGAGAATGTTTATCAAGGATAAGGTTTTATCTGGATATAAGGGTAATTTTGCCATTCTTGTTCCTACCAAGGCACTTATAAGTGAAATATCAACGAATATCATCAAAGAAGATTTAAAAGATGGGCTTGAAAAGCAAAACTATAGAGTAATCACTTCAGGTAATTCACCACACCTAAAGGATGAAAACAAGAACTTCATCATGGTTATGACTCCAGAAAGATTACTGTATACTTTGATATCTTTTCCAACTTTAAGCGTTGATTTCCTATTCATAGACGAAGCACATAGAATCTCAATGTTTGACGGAAGAGCTACTTTTTATTTCAAAGTTACCGATATGTTGCTTCAAAGAGAAAGACAACCTCATTTAATTTTGGCTTCGCCTAACATTCCTAATCCAGGAACATTCTTAAAAATTCTACCTAACTATGAACAGTTAGAACCTACAATCTTAAAAACCACATTCACTCCTGTAAGTCAAATGAAATATGTGCTGGATTTGAAAGAACATAAAATGCTTGTCTTCAATCCACACAAAAAAGGAAAGAACGTCTTTGAGGATATTCAAGCATTAAGTCCAAGCGTTACAATCAATGACTTGGTTCGCTCAATAATCCAGAAAGACCTAACCAAATCAACCTTAATTTACTGTTCGGGAAAGAATAAAGCTGTGACTATGGCTATTGATTATGCAAAAGACTCATTAGTAACATATCTGAATGAAAGGGAACTTGATGATCTTGCAGACGAAATAAGAAACGATATTCACTCTGATTATTATTTAGCAGACTTAATTAGGAAAGGCGTAGCTTACCATGTTGGATATCTTCCTCTTCATGTAAGAACCAAAATCGAGGAACTTTATCGTGTTAAAAAGATTAAGGCAATCTTCTGCACTTCCACCATTATTGAAGGTGTTAATTTGCCTGCTGATAATTTGATAGCCGTTAGTTGCAATATTGGCAATGCTGGCACAATGAGCGCTGTTGAATTCAAGAACATGCTAGGCCGAGTTGGAAGAATCGAGTATAACCTATATGGCAATGTCTTTATTATCCGCCAAGAAAAGCACACTTCTATGGATACCATTAAGGAGTTGTTAATCAAAGATGTTCCAGATCAAAAAGTCGCTCTTACAGAATCTTTATCTCTTTGTAGTAAAATGACTATAGTCGAGAATTTGGCTAAAGGAAATACACAAATTCCTCATCCAGATAGCGTTAAAGACGAAGAATATAATCTTATGCGTAAAACAAGCCTTATTCTACTTAGGGATATCATGAAAGATAGACAAAGTGTTGTGCGAGAGCAATTTAACTCAGTCTTAAATGAAGAATCAATTGCTAAGATAAAATCACACTTTACTGATACCACTGCCAAAAAAGCTGAACCAGATGATGATATCAATGTTTCGCCTGACCAAACAGAACGTTTGGTATATGCGATAAATGAAGAAGGTCTTAAATATCCAGACTTAGTAAATGGCAACGTTGAATATAACGATTTGAGAGATTTCTTATGGAAATTAAACGATGTTTTCAAATGGTCAATTTATGAAAAAAAGACACTTGGAAATGGAAATAAAATCAATTACTATGCGGTAATCCTTACTCGCTGGATGAATAGCTATGGTTTGAAGCAATTGCTTCAGGACACATTAAATCACAATCTTCAACACGGTGAAATGGTTCAGCTTCCTGACCGCAGCGTCGTTCCATACAATAATTCACAACAGCACAAAAACATTGTCATTGGTGATACGCTTCAGATAATTGAAAACGTCATCCTTTTCAGCATTGCAAATTACTTCTTACGCTTTTCAAACGAGTATAAGAAACTTAAAACAAATGGGCAGCCATTCAAAAATGACTGGTATGAATATGTAGAATATGGCTCAACTAATGAATTGACAATCTTTCTTCAAAGAAACGGGTTTGAACGTGATACTGCTGATTACATCAAGAAACACCAGGACCAGTACGTAATTAAAGTTAATGGTGAATATAAACTTAAGCCTTCTATTCTCGAATGCGACAAGCAATCAGTCGTTGACGATATAAAAGATATCGCCTACAACATTCCAGAGTTATTCTATAGGCAATAAAAAAGAGGTGCTCCCTACTAGTTATTACGCTAGCAAGGAGCACCTTTTATCACTTAGAAATTTCTTCTACAACTAATTTAAGCAACTTTGTGTTAAATTCCCTGTTATTTGGTGAAATTTCCCATGTATTTTGATCTATATTTATTATTGTTCTTTCAGGAAGACAAAGCTTGCTAATCTCTGTATTCAAATAATATTCGGAGTTCTTCACTAAGGATTGAATTAAATATTCCCATTCACAACCATTAATTTTTCTTGCTGTTTTATATTTTTGAAGTTTATCAAATATTTCACTATCATTAGCAGACGAATTTAAACTTTTATTAAGTAAACTTAAATTAGCAAAATTGAATCTAGTTACATCAAAATCATTTCCATCTTTAAATTTATTTTTCTTTGTATTCCAATTAGCTAATCTAGTAGCGTCTTCATATTCTTTTACACTATATAAATGTTCAATTGAGAAACTTTCAGTTAATGATAAAATATTATTTAAGTATTCGCCAATTGTCTTACTTTTACCTGATGCTACATAATTAAGAAAAGATTCTTGAAGTGCAAAAATAACTTTTATTATTCTGCTTTCATCCTTTATCTTTGTGTTGCCTTTTTCTTTATGGTCATTGTAGTTAAGATTAAAAATAGAATCAAAATCAATGTTATCTAAAATGTCATTCAAGCTTAAAACATAATTTCCACTTGAATTTAATTTAATATTTGTGATGAACCCATCCATTCTTTTATTACTACTTCTTATATAATTATTAATCAGTGTCAAATTAAGTCTGGTTGCAATTTCTTCAAGTTTAATATTATCGATGTTGTTTGTTCCTGTTACATAAAGAGTTGCTTTACCATCGATATAGTTGTGTCTTGTCTTAAATAACTCTACTAAAAATTTAAGAAGATCAAAATAATTTTCATATTGCAGTAAAATCCAAGATATATAGATAGAAGATTTACTATCTAGACCTACTTTATTTGTAAAGTAATCACATATATAATTCAAGTCATTTAAATAACGATTAAATTTATCTACAAAATCCTTAGCTGTGATTGCGTCTTTAAATACATCCGTTTTGTAGAAAGACATCCATTTTCCAATGCCTGCTTCATTTAGAGATAAAATATTAGGATCTGTTTGATACAGCGCATTTAAGAAGATATAGATAACATTATCAATATTCTTTTCTTCTTTTTCATAAGATTTTTTATATTCATCAATATCTTTTTCAAAGCCTTTATTAGCAGCTAATTTTGCTACTTTTTCCTTTATATTAAAAATAGAGTCTGTACTTTTAGATATTCTAAGAGCCTGCGAAAAGATTGAATAAAATATATCACTTTGCGTTAATGGAATACTTAACGAGTTAATATTTAAAAAATATTTTAACGAATCACCAATGTTAGTATATTCAAGTGAAATAAACATAACCTTATTCAAAATAAAATTATACAATCCATCATACCAAGATTCTGTTTTTCCACTCCACGCATTATTAATTTGACTTGTGATTCTATCAATTGTTTTGCTTATTCCAGCTGTTTTTCCTTGTGTATCAAAATGATTAGGATAACCTAAAAAACACTTCAATTCTTCGGTTAAATAGTTTTCTTCTTGGATAACAAATTGATTGTCGTTGTTAGGAAATAGTATTTTTTTATGCTTTTCCTTTATTGTTTTTGAACATTTTAATTGAGCTAATTTTGTTAAAATAAGAATCAAACTAGTCAAACGTTGTTGTCCATCAATGACATCATTTAATTCGTCACTGCAAAAAGCTAAAGTCCCTATAAAATAATTACCTTCTGGAGTTTCTTTATATTGAGTAAAAATGTCGTCAATAAACTTATATAAGTTCCTTCCATCATTTTTAACTCCCCATACATATTCTCTTTGATAGTAGGGAACGTTGATAACTTTATATTTATTTAATATTGTTTGAAAATTCCAAAAATTGTGATCCATGACGTTCCTCCTTAATACTGATATGAATATGTATCAATCAGCTTTTGATTTTTATTAACCCTACCAGATAAATAAATATAAGAAATATACTCAACAGCCAAAGTGTAATGTTTACCATTTTCTTCCCAGATGTAATCCTCGCCTTCAGCAACTTCTAAGCATGGGAGCATGATGAAATTTTTATAAAAATCATCTTCTGTAATCGATTTGCTAAATCCATAAAATGTTTTGCAGAAAATCTTTGTTAGCATCTTAGCCATAAATGAATAAAGAAGTTCTTCTTTTTCAAATAGCTTCTTCATTTCTGGAATTGCCAAATCAATCATTTTATTATGTCCAGTAGAAACCACATAATCCTTTTGGTAATAACAAATACCTGCATAGGCGGCATCTGATGCTATAGTTAAAATATGTTTTTTCTTTTTTGCCATTATTTCGTCAGTTTCTGTTATATAACCGACAATTCCGTTATTTTCCTTTGAAGCAGTTACATTTCCAACCGTACCTGGTTCATATTCATCGTAGACGGTAAGATTTTTAATTTGGCTTTTTATTATATGATTACCAGAAAAATCAAACAACTCTCCCAATTTAAAACCTTTCCACACTAAAAGACTCTTCTCTCTTTCATATCCAGCCTCATACTTCGCCCTCTCGGCCTCATACTTCGCCCTCTCGGCCTCATACTTCGCCCTCTCGGCCTCATACAGTCTGATGGTTTTTTGCTCACGCAATTCTTTTGCTTGATCCATCAATTTCTTTATATACTCAACAGCCAAAGTGTAATGTTTACCATTTTCTTCCCAGATGTAATCCTCGCCTTCAGCAACTTCTAAGCATGGGAGCATGATGATTTCTCTTGTAAATCGCTCGTCATTTACTTTATAAGACCAACCAAATACATCACTCGTAAAAATATGAGTGATCAATATTGAAAGAAAATAATATGATGATTCATCCGCATATTTTTTAAATCTTTCGTTAAGACAAGTAAGCGCATAGCTATCGCCTGTCGGAATTATAAACTTGTCATTGTGATAAAAGCAGTATCCTATGCTTCCATTTCTATTAATTGTGAGCGCATTTGAAAAAACTGGGATATTTTTAGGTAAATCATCCAAATCTAAAAACTGATTATTGTTATCTTTTGAACTCGTGACAACTTCAACTCTTTTTTCATTGTAATCATCAAATAAGGTATAGTTTTTTAATGCAATAGTTCCACTAGATGTAAGTTCAAACAAATCGCCTAATTTATAAGCTTTCCATATAACATTTTTCATAATTAATCCTCACTTAAAATATCAATGATATATTTTTCAAATGTTCCATCTTTATCTATAAATGAGTTATCTGAGTCATTGATGAGTTTTTGTTTTTCCTTAAGCATTTTCTTAATAGTAATATTTTCAAGTGTAATATCAGCTTCTTCATTACTTGTCTTTATCTTGTTTGGATCAATCTTTGTAGCTATCTCTAACTCCATATTAACATCATAAAAATTGTCCCAACTTCTTGTTATTTCATCTTCTTTTAAGTCATTAGATGCGTTTCTAATTTTCTCAAGAAGAATCTTTTTCTTGTCTCCATATGTATGATTTTTATCAACTAACCCACTATCTTTTAAATATACGTATCCTGTATCAGTGAAATTGTAATAGTGTATTACGTCGTCCTTATGATGTGGTTTATCAACATTAAATACAAAAATGGAAGCAGGTTGTGCTTTACCACTATCTTTGAATAAATCATCTTGTGTTTTAATGACGCTAACCAAAGTAGCAACGTTTAGAATTTTTGAAAAAATATCTTTCTTTTGTCCAAATTTTTGAGGAGGTATAATGACTACAACTTTGTGACCAGTTTGTCCACTTTCTTTTACCAATTGTATATTTTTTTCAACAATATCAAGAGGTTTTAGTTTATCCTCGTATGGCGGATTTAAAATTGCCTTTGTAGGTTGTATTCTCACATCATCTACTTTAAAATTTGATTTTTGTAGATCTAAAACATCTTCAGAGAAAAGTAAAGAATGATTTAATGATTTTAATAAAAAGTTAGCCAAACACAACGTTGCCATTTTAGGATCGTTATCATTTGCAATAATCGAATTATATAACCTATTTTGATATTTTTTATAGTCTTCTTGAGAAATCAATCCATTTCTTAAATCAGAGTCCATATCTTTCAACATTTTGGAATATGAAAGCAAACTGAATAATCCAGTACCACTACATAAGTCAGCTATTACATCTTTTTTTGTAATCGATTTCCGCTAAATCAACCATCAGTTGTGCCGCAAATACTGGAGTTAAAACTATACCATCATCACTTTTACCTGCTTTTTTATCAATTTCCATGTATAGCGTTTCAAAGAATAAATCTTCAGGTTTTATCGATACAAAATATTTTGATATAAAATCAGATACAAAATTTTTTAATTCTGTTTTATTACTATTTAATTTTGTGTTTGCACCACTAATTGTGTCTAATGAGCCTAGCACAGCAGTCTTCGCGCTTTCAACTAACCCTATTTTTTCAATTTCAATTTTTGCAAGATTTATAAGCTGATCTACAGGTTTACTTTTTTCATCCGCAAAATTAACAAACTCAGTAAGCTTTCCAACATTTTGGAAGTCTGTATTTTTTGTTAAAATAAATACTAATGTTGAAATAAAGATGACCTTACTTTCTCTAGAAATTTTATCATCCAATTCATAGATTCGTTGATTTATAGCCTTAATATCTTTTAATTCCATAGTTATTTTATCTCCTTAGTTATCAATTTTAACTCCATATTTCTCAAACAATGGAGCAAGCTTTCGTTTAAGTTTCATAGTTGGTTCAAACTTCCCAGATTCCCATCTATTGACCGTCCCAAAAGAAACTCCGAACATTTCTGCAAATTCAGTTTGAGTCATAAGCATCTTATTTCTTAATTTCTTTATTGCTTCGGCATAGTTCATAAGTTATACCTCCAATTGTTTTATATGCGATAATTATAACACTTTTTTGCTAAAAAGTCCACTGAATGAGGCAAAAATAGTAATCGTGTTAAATTACTAGCACCCCTCTAGCAATAATCGTGTTATTTGCTAGCACCCTTGCTATAAATCGTGTAAACAGTTATTTTAAAAATAAAAAAGTCACCAGATTTTAGCTGTAAATTCATTAAGAATAAAGCCAGATCTGATGACAAAACACAAAAATATAAGCAAAAACGCCTTAAATAGGGCCATTTTAGCACATTTTTTCAAAAATAAAAGGCTGATAACTAGTATCAACCCTATAAATACAATATGGCGCGCCAGGCAGGAGTCGAACCCGCAACCTCCTGGTTCGTAGCCAGACACTCTATCCAGTTGAGCTACTGGCGCACATATTTATAATACTTTCAAATAAAAAAGAATACAATAGTATTCTATTACTTACTTAATGGTCGGGGCGACTGGATTTGAACCAGCGGCCTTCAGTTCCCAAAACTGACGCGATACCAAGCTACGCTACGCCCCGTTCTCAAGCGTTATTTATTATAAGGTAATTAAAATTAGTATGCAACACTTATTTTTCAATTACTGAAATAATTTCGCTAAAATCATGATTTAATCGAATAAAATAAAAAATATAAGTAATAGAAGAAGTAAAATAAAAACTAGATACTAATATTTTTATTTGTATCTAGTTTATTATTACTTTTATATTTTAAGATTATTTCTTATTATTTTTATTTTTACCGTAAAGAATTTCTTCTCTTTTAACTTCAAATTCTTCAGCAGTAATAATTCCTTGATTTTGAAGTTCTTTCCAACCTAAGATCTTTTTAATTCTTATATCATTATTAGGATTATTATCACCTTCATTACCTAAAGCAAGATATCCTATTAAACAAATTAAGAAATAAATAGCATATAAAATAACACTAGTTAAACCAAAAATTGGAGCAACACTTTTACCTATATAAGTAATAGAACCCCAAAGTAAAATAGCCATATAGCCAGTAACGATTCCTTGACCAATTCTTCTAGCTATTTTATTTTCCATAAAGAATAAGAAAAAGCCTACACAAGCTAAGATAATAAAAGAAACTAATAAAGTACTAAATGTTTGATCAAAAGCATCTAAAGTAATTGATCCATAAATAAAACTAATAATACCAAAAACAAAAGACAAAATAAGAATTATCTTCTTAACAATATTGAAAACTTTCATAATTTTCCCCCTATTAAAATTAATATAGCACTTACTTATTTTTAATGTCAATTAAAATGAATAATATGTTTGCGTTTCATATTTGTAGGTCGATAAAAAAATAAAAGAGCCCTATAATTAAATTTGCAGAAATAAAAAGAGGA
>CAKPNG010000043.1 GCA_934168325.1 uncultured Bacilli bacterium | reverse complement strand
CCTCTTTTTATTTCTGCAAATTTAATTATAGGGCTCTTTTATTTTTTTATCGACCTACAAATATGAAACGCAAACTTATAAAAATAATGTAATAAATGTTGACATATAATATAATTAAATAAAGGAGATGCGTTAACAATGAAAAATAATTATAAACTTTTAAATATTTTATCTTTGATATCTTATATAGTATATGTAGTTACTTCAGGAATAGTTGAACTTATTTTTATTATCGGTTTAAGTAATAATAAGGTTGGAGAAAGTGGTTCAGTTGCTGAAGGACTTGGAAAAGGAATAGCTGTAGTTATTTTTACAATTATTATAATAATAACTAGTATATTACTTTTTATATCTATAATTGGCTTAATATTAAAGATTATTCAATTAAAAACAAATAAACAAAAAATTTCGATTGCAAGCCTTGTTTTTGATATTGCTTTCTTGATATTTTTTGCTATTATTGCCTTATCCATTATGACTAGTGGTGGAAAAATTGATCCTGCAGGAATAATTTGTGTTTTACTTGGCTTTAGTTTCTCTTTAATGAGTATGGTTTGTAATTCAATTATTATTCATAAAGCATCAAAAGATATAGAACTAATTAATAAAGAAAAAATCTAATAAAAATGAAACAAGAACGATATGAAGATAGATTAAATACAATTTTTCGTGCGAAAGAATCTCTTTTAAAATACTTACAAGAAAAAATAGATAAGGAATTTAATATAGAAATAATAGATTTTTATATTAAAATGGCTTTAAATGAGTTTTATTTAAAATCTAAAGAAAGCAAAAATCATTTATTTTATTCTTACTTCATGTCTGATTATATATTTGAAAATATTTTTTTATTATTTTTAGAAACTAATAGAAATTCTTATTCTGATAATTTTGATTTATTAAAAAAATATATTTTTGATATAGATATTAAACAAACAAAAATTGATCAAATTAATAAAGTTTTAGCTAATTATTCAACGAGTTATCAAGAAGAGATGATTAAAAATAATTATTATGTATATTTTTATAATAGATTAAATCATCTACCTACAATTGAAAATTTCTTAAAATTTGATAAAAAATCTACTTTTATAGCATTAGCTCGTGATGCATTTAGAATTAATACCGATATGAAATATGACTATTTAAATGCTGAATTACATGGAAATAAGGATTTTGAGTTAGATATTAAGAATTTACATAACGCAATTAAACTTATTTCTTATTCTGATTTTAAAAATTCTTTTTATAAAAAATCACTAAGAGTTGCAGAAGATTTTGTTCCTTATGCATCTAACGTAGATTTTTTTGAAACTGGAATTAATTTAACAGATTTGGTATTAATAATTAATAATGAAAAAGATGAAAATAATGAGCACATGTCTTTATTTTTAGATGGATTGTTTCAATGCTTTTCCGTTTTTGTATTAGAAGAAAATCTAATTAATTATTTAACTTATGATGAATTAAATATTATTAGTTTTAAAATTTTAAATAGATTTTTATTAATTAATGAAATAATAGAAAGAAATATTCAAAATTTATGGACTAAAAAACAATCTTATAAATCTATTTTATATCATAATGGAGAATATTTATTTGATGAAAATAAGGTGAATTACTCAGAATTTGAATTACAAGATTATTATAAATTTTATAAGCAATGCGAAGGCAAAAAATCATTTGATATTTTTATAAAAGAATCAGCAAAAACACCATTATTTGGAATATTTGATGAACCAATTACTTATAAAGATATGTTATTAAATTATCTAAGTAAATTATTAACAATAAATGAAGTTGATGATCAAATTAATAAGTATGAAGAAGTAGAATTTTGCACAAGAAATTGTTTAGTAGCTCTTAAATTTAATAAAAATCAAAAGAAAGAAATGATTATTAATAATTTTAAGTTAATTTATAATATTGCAAATTCATTAAATTATAAAATTAATCATGAAAATTATGATTACATTTATAAATTATTAAAAAGTGGTATAGAAGAAGCTTCTATTCTTATTTCTTTATTAGAAAATGATAATTTATAGTAAAATTATTAAAATTAACTTTTAAAAAATAATATTTCATTTAAAATCAACATTGGGAGTTTTTTTATATGGAAGATTTTAAATATATCGATGGCTATAGATCAAGTTTAAGTTTTAAGGAAAATGAAGAAGCAATTGTTAAAGTTAGAAATTATTTTGAATCTAATTTATCAAAAAAATTACATTTACTAAGAGTTACTGCACCTTTATTTGTTAAATCTAAAACTGGTATTAATGATGATTTAAATGGTTTAGAAAAACCAGTTAGTTTTTATTTAGATAATTATGAGAATAATGTTGAAATTGTTCATAGTTTAGCTAAATGGAAAAGACTTAATATTGCTAAATATAATTTAAAAATGCATCAAGGTATTTATACAGATATGAATGCTATTAGAAAAGATGAAAATAGAGATAATTATCATTCTATATATGTTGATCAATGGGATTATGAAGTTTTAATTAAAGATAAAGATAGAAATATTAAATTTTTAAAGAAAACTGTTAATAAGATTTATAGTATTGTTTATAAAACAGAAAAATATGTTCAAAAGATATATAAAATTGAATCTATTTTACCTAAAAAGATTACCTTTATTACTTCAGAAGAATTATTACAAAAATATCCAAATTTATCGCCTGAAGATAGAGTTAATGCTTATATTAGAGAAGTTAAAGCCTTATTTGTCATAGGTATTGGTTATAATTTAAGTAATGGTAAGCCTCAAGATGGAAGAGCTCCAGATTATGATGATTGGAATTTAAATGGAGATATCTATGTTTATAATCCAATATTAGATAATGCACTTGAATTATCAAGTATGGGTATTAGAGTAGATAAAAATGCTTTATTAGCTCAAACTAAAATTTCTAATAAAGAAAATTATTTAAATTTTAAATATCAAAAGAAAATATTAAATGATGAACTTCCTTATACTTTAGGCGGAGGAATTGGACAATCTAGATTATGTTTATTTATGCTTAAAAAACTACATATTGGAGAAGTTCAATCTTCATTTTGGAAAGATTCAACATTACAATTTATGAAAGAACATAATGTTCAAATTCTATAAAAATAGTGGAGTTTTGCAGGGTTATTTCTTATAAAAGTCTAATAATCCATTTTCTTTATCTATTAAAGGATATAAATATTCTACAAATTCATCTGTAATATAATGATTTTCTTTATCAATATATTTATCATCTAAATATCTTTCTTGGTTAGCAATTTCATCAATATTAACTGTTTCAAATTTAACTTTATAAGGATTAGAAGACACTCGTTTTATTACGACGGCTTTTTGGGTAACTCCTTTTATAGCTTCTTTAACAGCAAATTTAGATAAATTGATTGCTATTTTTTGTTCAGTTTTACTAATAGAAGTAGAATTAGCTCTTTGTAATAAACTTAATTCATAATATCTAGTTTTAATACCTAATTTATTAGTAATTAAATTAGCTAATTTTATAGATAAACCACCTAATTGATTATGGCCAAAAGAATCTAATAATGAATTAGTTTGGAAAATAAATTCACCATCTTTATTTTTAAGACCTTCACTAACGACAACTAAAACATGCTTATTTTTATCGTAAATTTCTTTTACTCTTGCTAAAAAATCATCTATATCAAAAATAATTTCAGGAACATAAATTAAATCAGGTTTAATACCTTTTATTTCCATTAATTTAGCACTTGCAGCAAGCCAACCAGCATTTCTTCCCATAGTTTCAATAATATTTACACGACCTTCTTCATAAGAATGATCGTCTAAATATATTTCAATAGCACTATTTATAATAAATTTAGCTGCTGTAGGATAACCTATTGAAAAATCAGTATGTGGTAAATCATTATCAATAGTTTTAATAATTCCAATACAATTACATTCATAATTATTTAATTTAAAATAATCACCAATTTTATGGATTGTATCCATAGAATCATTACCGCCATTATAAAAGAAATAACGAATATTATGCCTTTTAAATGTATTTAATATTTTTTCGTATGTTTCTTTATCATCTTTATATGATTTTAATTTAAATCTATTACTACCATAAAATGAACCTGGTGTATTTAATAATTTCTTTAAATCTTTATCATCTTTATCAATTTTAGTTAACTTATCTAATAAAAGACCTTTAATTCCATAATTCATTGCATAAACATCTTTAATAATATCTTGATGTTTAAAAGCTTCAATAAAAATGCCATAAGCGGATGTGTTAATAATGCTAGTAGGGCCACCGCTTTGACCATATAGCAAGTTTCCAATTAAATGTTTCATTATGTTTAATCTACAATAAATAAAGTTAGATATCAAACATAAAATTTTAGTAAAAATAATAAATTATTTAAAAAGTTTTCACGTGAAAATATTCAATATTAAAAGAAAACCCTTAGTTATAAAGACTTTTTTATAATTTAAGGGCTTTTTTATTTTTATATTAAATTAATAGTTACTAAAATCTAGCAATTTCATAGACAGCAAAGTCTACAGTTTTAGCTAAAGTTTTAACGCCACTTTCAGTTAAGAAACCTTGAGCACTACCACTAGCACCTATTTTGAAACTAGTAAAGACTTCAGCAAGTTTTAAACATTCAAGTGAATCGATTCCTTTTAAATAGAAGTGGAGGAATGCACTAACTAAAGCATCACGACTTCCAACAGTATTAACAATTTCTCTAACAGTTATAGCATCTATATGATAAATAATTCTCTTTTTGCTATCTAAAATCATAGCACCTTCACGGCCTTCACCAAGAACAATTATTTCGTTATGATATTTATTATATATTTCGAGTAAGAAATCTTCATAATTATAATCTGTAAGACCTCTTGAACTTAAAAAAAGGATGTCTGCATATTTCATAAAGTCTTCATTAAATGGATCATCGACTCTACCTATAATATGGACATCAGTTGCAATCTTTTTACCTAATTCTTTAGCTTTGCTTAATAATGGTCTATTAAAATTATTATTACATAAGACTACTAAGTCAGCTTCTTCAATTTTATCTTTTTCTTCTACAAAATTACTTGTTACTTCTTGAACATCTTTTAAATCACAATAAGTTTGAGCATTCATTGCTGAATCTACTAAAACTACTGTGTTTGGAGTTGATTCTAAGGATAATTTAATATTAGAAGTATTTATACGGCTTCTTTTTGCTTCTAAGATGATGGTTCTTCCTAATAAATCATCTCCGACATGTGAGGATAAGAGAATTTTATCTCCTAAAGTTTTCATGGCTTTTGAAATATTATAAGCTGTGCCAGAAACTGTACTTGTTGTTCCAAAGAATGGGTAATCGATTGGAAAATATTTGATTGGGAATGCTTTGACATTCAAAATAGTTTCGAAATTTAGAAGTCCCGAAACATAGATTGTTTTCTTTTTCATATTGTTCTCCTTGTTGTTAGTTTTATTATAACAAAATAAATAAAAAAATATAGATATAATCATTATTTTTTTATAAATAATATTTATAAAAAATATATCAAGCCGAAGAAAAAATATTATATTTCTAACGTGGGAAATTACTTACATTATAAGGCAAACATTCTAATAATGAAATAAAAAATTTATCAAATAAAAATTTATTTTTAAATCGTTAAAATTTGCTTTTACTACATAAAAAAATCGTTTATATTTATATTGTAAATCGTGAAGATTATATGTTTTTAAAATGAATATAATTATTACATAGAGGCATTTCTTATTGAATGTTGAATGTATTCTTCATAGATTTATATATTTCTAGGGAGGAAAAACAATGAAAAGAAATATGCTCGTTTTAGGATTAGCAGCTTTTACCTTATTAGCTACTAATGGATTAACCAGTTGTGGAAAAGAAGAAGAAAGTGGTGAAACAAAGATTGCTATGATCACTGATTATGGTGATATTACTGACCAATCATTCAACCAATCAACATGGGAAGGTGTTAAAGAATGGGGTGATGCAAACAATTATAAATATAAATATTATAAACCAGCTGATAACTCCGATGCTAGCCGTATAGCTTCTGCTGAAAAGGCTATTGAAGAAGGATACAATGTCATTGTTCTTCCAGGATATGCATTTGCACCATGTATTAATAAAGTTGCTCCAGAAAATAAAGATACTAAATTTATCGCTCTTGATGTCGGTAAAGGTGATTTATTAGCTGATTATTTCGGAAAAGATTATGATTATAATCCAGATAATGAAAAATGGGCTTCATATAAATTACCAGAAAACGTTTACTCTGCAGTTTATCAAGAAGAAATCGCTGGTTTCTTTGCTGGATATGCTGTTGCTAAAGAAGGTTATAGAAATTTAGGCTTCTTAGGTGGTATGGCAGTTCCTGCTGTTGTTAGATATGGTTATGGATTTGTCCAAGGCGTTAACGCTGCTGCTGGTGATGCTGATAAATTTGAAATTAAATATACTTATGGTGGTCAATTCTTTGGTAATGCTGATATTACAGCACGTACAGATACTTGGTATCAAGCTGGAACAGAATTAGTATTTGCTTGTGGTGGTGGTATTTATACTTCTGCATGTGAATCTGCTACAAAAGAAGGAATCAATGGTAAAGTAGTTGGTGTTGACGTTGATCAAAAAGCAATTATTGAAAGTACATATAAGACAAAAGATCTTTGTGTTACTTCTGCTATGAAAGGTTTAAAAGCAACTGTTCTTTCTAAATTAACTGATGTTGTTCTTAATAAAAAATGGGCATCAAAAATTGAAACATTAG
Source organism: uncultured Bacilli bacterium (assembly GCA_934168325.1). Lineage (GTDB taxonomy): Bacteria > Bacillota_I > Bacilli_A > RFN20 > CAG-826 > Onthovivens. Next base: position 4,306 of record CAKPNG010000043.1, on the reverse strand, counting down.
GTTTAGTTAGTGCTACTGAAGTTGAAAAGAACTACGTTCAATTACCTGTAGATACTTGGTCAATGAAAAACTTTACAGTTGAAGATTATAAAGAATTAGTTAAGAAAGTTTATAATAAAGAAATCAAGGTTTCTAATGAATCTGATTCAAATAAACATCCTGAAACTAAAGCAAATGTTCAAGTAGAATATCAACAACAAATTATATAATTAATTAATAAGGGACCTTTTTAGGTCCCTTACGACTATAAAAACATTAGTTAAGGGTACTTTTATATGGAAAAAAATAACTATGCTATCGAAATGATAGGAATTACAAAAGAATTTCCTGGCATTATAGCAAATGATGATGTAACTATTAGACTTAAACATGGTGAAATTTTAGCTTTGCTTGGTGAAAATGGTGCTGGTAAGTCAACTTTAATGAGCATACTTTTTGGTCTTTATACTCCTGAAAAAGGTGTAATTAAAAAAGATGGAGAAGTTATAAATATTAAAAATCCTAATGATGCAACATTTTATAAAATAGGAATGGTGCATCAACATTTTATGTTAATTAATGTTTTTACAGTTCTCGATAATATTATTTTAGGATCTGAACCTAATAAAAAAGGATTTATTGATAGAAAATTAGCTAAAGAAAAAATTCAAAATTTATCTGATAGATATGGTTTTAATTTAGACTTGAATGCCAAAGTTGAAGATTTAACAATTGGTGCACAACAAAAAGTAGAAATATTAAAAATGTTATATAGAGAAAATGACATTTTAATATTTGATGAACCAACAGCTGTTTTAACTCCACAAGAAATCGACGAATTAATGGAAATAATGAGAAATCTTGTTAAAGAAGGAAAATCTATTATTTTTATTACACATAAGCTTGATGAAATTATGAAAGTTGCTGATGAATGTGTAGTTTTAAGAAAAGGCAAGGTAACAGGAACTGTTGAAATTAAAAATACAACCAAAGAAGAATTATCAGAAATGATGGTTGGAAGAAAAGTAGAATTAAAATTAGATAAAGTACCATATAATCCAGGAGAACCAATTTTACAGGTAAAAGATTTATGTATGCATGATAAATCTCGTAAAATTGATACTGTTAAACATGTAAGCTTTGATGTAAGAGCTGGTGAAATTCTTTGTATTGCAGGTATTGATGGAAATGGTCAATCAGAATTAATTGGTGGAATTACTGGATTATTACCAATTAAATCTGGTGAAATTATTTTAAATAATGTAAATATGACTAAATTATCAATTAGAAAAAGAAATCTTCTTGGCTTATCTCATATACCTGAAGATAGACATAAACATGGTTTAATTCTTGATTATTCTTTGGAAGAGAATTTAATTTTACAAAAATATTTTTATAAAGATTATCAAAAATTCCATTGGATTAATTTAAAAAACCGCGGGGAATATGCAAATGAACTTATAGGTGATTTTGATATTAGATCTGGTCAAGGAAAAGAGACAAAAGTTCGTAGTATGAGTGGTGGTAATCAACAAAAAGCAATTGTTGGACGTGAAATTGAAAGAGATACTGATTTATTAATTGCTGCTCAACCTACTAGAGGACTTGATGTTGGAGCTATTGAATATATTCATAAACAACTTTTAAAACAACGTGATTCAGGTAAAGCTATCTTACTTGTATCACTTGAATTAGAAGAAGTTTTTGGATTAGCAGATCGTATTTTAGTTATGCATGGTGGAGAAATTGTTGCTGAATGTAATCCTAATGAAGTTACTATTCAAGAGTTAGGATTATACATGGGTGGTGTCAAACAAGATAAATTTAAGGAGACAAATGAAGATGGAAAAGAAAAAGATGATAATGAATAAATGTGGCTCTTTTTGTAAAAAAGTCTTCAAAAGTGAAGGATTTTCTTCAATTTTGACTTCTGTAATTTGTATTTTAATTGGTTTATTAATTGGTTTTATAGTCTTATTATGTATTGCTCCTAAAGGCGCTTTAGAAGGTATTCGAACAATCATTTTGAACTTTTTTACTTATACAAAAAGTTCTTTAAGACTTAAATACTTTGGTAAAACTTTGGTTTATACTGCTCCTTTAATATTATGTGGTTTAAGTGTTTTATTTGCTTACAAAACTGGTTTATTTAATATTGGAGCTGCAGGACAATATACGGTTGCAACGGGTGTTGCTATAATTGCAGCTGTTGCTTGGAATTGTCCTTGGTATGTATGTTTATTTTTAGCCATTTTAGCTGGAGCTTTTTGGGGATCTTTAGTTGGATTTTTAAAAGCATTCTTTTCTATAAACGAAGTTATTTCAGCGATTATGCTAAACTGGATTGGCTTATATCTTATAAATATGTTCGTTAAGAATTCTAGTGCTTGGGATAGTATAAAATATGAAACAGTTTCTATTGAAAAATATAATCCTTCAGCGCTTTTACCATCAATTGGCTTAGATAAATTATTTAATTTCCAATATGCAGGAATTGGTTTATTATTTGCTATTATTATCCCTATTATTATTTTTATAATCTTAAAATACACAACCTTTGGTTATGAATTAAAAGCCACAGGATTTAATAAATCTGCTTCTGAATATGCTGGGATGAAAGGTAAATTTAATACAGTTATTACTATGGCTATTAGTGGTGGATTAGCTGGGTTAGGAGCTGGTGTATTTTATTTAAGTGGAGTTATGCCATATTATTGTCCAACTAGTGGTGCTTTAAGTATGGGATTTAATGGTATTTCTAGTGCGTTCTTAGGTGGATTAAGTCCTATTGGAACTATATTTAGTTCGTACTTCTTAACTCATATTACTCAAGCTGGTGCTTTATTAGATACTACTTATTATAGTTCACAAATATCTGATTTAATTTCATCTATTATTATTTATCTTTGTGCATTTACTCACATATTTAAATATTTATTAAAGAAAGCATTTAATAAAAAAGATAAAGAAACAAATGCTGATTCAAATGATAAAAAGGATGAATCTATAGGCTTAAAAGAAGCTATTGAAGAAGTTGATAATAAATTATTAGATAATAAAATTGATGAAACAAAAAAAGAAGTTTCTAATAAATTTAAAGATGGTGTTAATAATTTCTTTAAGAAGATTAAAGAAGGAATTACGAAATTCTTTGATAAGATTCTAAATCTTATTAAGAAGAAATAGAAAGGAGGCTTAAATATGTTATTACTTATTCAATATACATTAATTTTTGCTACTGTTCTTACTTTAGTTGCTTTAGCTGGTATGTTTTCAGAAAGAAGTGGTGTTATTAACTTAGGACTTGAAGGTATTATGGTTATTGGTGGATTAGGTGGGGCACTTATGATGCATTTTTTACCAGAAACTGCTAATCCTTTCTTAGTAGTATTTGTTGGAATTATTGGTAGTATTATTTTTGGCTTAATATATTCAATGTTATTAGCAGTAGCAGCAGTTACTTTTAAAGCTGATCAAACTATTACTGGTACTGCGATGAATATATTAGCTCCTGCTTTTGCTACAGTTGTTGTTAAAGCTCTTACTTTAAAAGAAACTGGTAAAGCTACACCTAGATTAGAATATATTACTTTCCATAATTATTTTGTTTTTAAAATAGGTGATATAGAATTTAATTGGTTCTTTATTTTGATGATTTTATTTGTTGCTATTGCTTGGATTGTATTATATAAAACTAAATTTGGTCTTAGACTTATGAGTTGTGGTGAAAATCCTCAAGCTGCTGATAGTGTTGGTATTAATGTTATAAAATATAGATATATCGGTGTTGCAATATCTGGTATATTAGGTGGACTTGGTGGATTTGCTTTTATAAATTCTGCTAATAGTCAATGGTCTTTTGATTATGGTGTTGCTGGATTTGGGTTTTTAGCTTTAGCTGTTATGATTTTTGGACAATGGAAGCCTTTATTTATATTATTAGGCGCTTTATTATTTGGATTCTTTAGAACATTTGATAATGTTTCAACAAGTCTTCCTTTTATTAAAGATTTAGCAATTGATCCTACTTTCTATAAGATGCTCCCTTATATTGTTTGTTTAGTTGTTTTAATGTTCACTAGTAAAAAAGTAGGGCTCCTAAAGCTGAAGGTATACCTTACGATAAATCTACTAGATAGATTAATTTATATAATTTAATGAATTAAAGAGCTTACTTAATTAGTAAGTTCTTTTTATTAAACAGTCGATTTAATCGAATAAAAAGATTTTTATTTAAAAGTTAGTTAATATCCTGAGTTTGACAGTTTGTAATTGAAAAAGTTGTATTTTATTGTATTTTTTCTAACTCTTTTTCGAAATTTTTAGG
>CAKPNG010000042.1 GCA_934168325.1 uncultured Bacilli bacterium | reverse complement strand
GTTTTAGTAGGGCTGTTAGGTATAAAACTTCAAATGATCAAATTGCTGTTTTATACATTTACTACTATACGAGAGGTTTAAATATGAAAGTAGTACACATAGGTTTTGACATTGGTGGTATGAGTATAAAAGCAGGATTAGTTGATAAAGAAGGTAATATTTTATATAAATCAACTAGACCTACACCATCTGGAGATAAAGGAATTAGTTTTATCAAATATATGCGTGAATTAATAGATGAATTAATTGCATATAGTAAGGAAAATGATTTAAAGATTAAAGCAATTGGTGTAGCTATTCCTGGAATAGTTGATAATAAAACTGGATCTTTAACTTATGCTAATAATTTAGATTTAGAATATCCTTTTAATATTAAAGAAAAATTAAAGGATTATGGATTCGATTTTTATATGTCTAATGATGCTAATGTTGCTTGTTTAGCAGAACAAAAATTTGGTGCAGCAAAAGGCAAAAAAGATGCTATTTTACTTACTTTAGGAACTGGTGTTGGTGGTGGAATCGTTATTGATAATAAATTATATGAAGGTAACGAAGGAAAAGGTGCTGAACTTGGACACTTTGTATTGGTAGTTGATGGATTACCATGTACTTGTGGAAGAAAAGGATGCTTTGAAGCTTATGCAAGTGCTACTGCTTTATTAAGATTAACTAAAGAAATAATGATGGAAAATAATGATTCTTTAATGTGGGAATATTGTGGTAATGATATTAATAAAGTAACTGGCTTAACTTCATTTGAATGTTCAAAAAAAGGTGATAAAGCAGCTAATGAAGTTGTTGATACATATGTAAAATATTTAGGAGAAGGAATTTTAAATATTTGTAATGTATTTAGGCCTCAAACTATTATTATTGGTGGTGGTATTTCTAATCAAAAAGATTATTTTATTAATAAAATAATTAATTATTGTGAAAAATATCATTATGGATATAAAAATACACCAAAAGTTGAAATTGTTACTGCTAAATTAACTAACGATGCAGGAATTATAGGTGCTGCTCATTTATTAGATTTCTAAAACTTAATATAAGATATATTATATTGCAAAAATTGATTGCAATGTCCCATTTTAAGGACATTAAGTTATATAGAATTATCCATAAGGAGAGTTACTTATGGAGATTGAAATTAAATATTATTTGGATGAAGATTCTTTTAATAACAATGTAGATTATTTTAGAGAAACAATTTATGGTACGATAGATTATGCTAATCAAGTTGCTAAAAATAGAATGAGACATACAATTTTTAATTATTTCAATGTTGAAGTGAGGGCACAAAATAGAAGATGATTGATAATAAAAAAAGTTCAATTATATTAGTTTTAAAAGTTTTGTCAGAATATTCTGATGAATCACATTTTTTAACACATCAAGACATAATAGATAAAATATATTCTATCTACGGATTAGAATTTGAAAGAAAAAGTATTGCTTATTCGATTGATTTATTAATTGAACTTGGATATGACATCATAAAAACAAGAAATGGAGTTAGTTTATATTCTAGATTATTTGATTTAACTGAAGCAAAGTTTTTAAATGATGCTATTTATTCTAGTCAAGCAATCACATCTAAACAAGCCTCTGCTTTAATTAAAAAAATTAACTCTACTTTTAGTGTTTATGATAGAAAAGATTATGATCATCTTTATAAAACTGATGAAATAACTAGAACTAATAATAACTCTATTTTTTATAACATAAACATTATTGAAGAAGGAATTAAAACTAAAAAAAGAATTTCTTTTCAATATTTAACTTATGATGATAATGGAGAACCTATTTGTCGAAATGGTGGTTTTAGATACATAGTTTCTCCTTATTATTTAGTTAATAATTTTGGAAGATATTATTTAATTTGCAATTATAGAGAAAAATATGCAGCAATTAGTGTTTATCGTGTTGATTATATGATAAATATTAATATAGAAGAAAAGTGGGTTTATAAAGATATTAAACAAGTAACTAGTGATGATAATTTTAATATTCATAAGTTTTTAAAAGACCGCATATATTTATTTAATGGAAAGGCTGTTGATGCTTTAATTTTAATAAATACACCTGATTCTATCTTATTTATTAAAGATTGGTTTAGTGATAATGGAACTATTTTTAAGAAAGATGATAAGCTTTATTTTAGCGTTAGATGTGATGAAAATTCACTATTTTATTGGCTAATACAATATGGTGATAATTTTACCTTAATCGAACCTAATCATTTATTAGAAAGGCTAAAAGATTTTTATAACAAACAAGCGCAAAGATATAATCAGTAAGTGTTTGCTCTATTATTTTTTTAAAGTATAATAATTATATAATTAAATATAGAGGATAATATTATGCGCTTAAAAAAGATTGAAGATGTTGCAAAAAAATTAAATATTGATAAGAAGTATCTCGAATTTTATGGTCAATATAAAGCAAAAATTAATGATTCTTTTTTTGATGTTGTAAAAGATAACGAAGATGGTAAATTAGTTTTAGTTACTGCAATTACACCTACTAAAGCAGGTGAAGGAAAAACTACAATGTCTATTGCTCTTAATGAAGGATTGAATAAATTAGGAGTTAAAAGCTTAGTTTGCCTTAGAGAACCATCTTTAGGTCCAGTATTTGGATTAAAAGGCGGTGCTACTGGTGGTGGAAAAGTTACTGTTGAACCTAGTCAAGATATAAACTTACATTTTACTGGTGATATGCACGCTTTAACTAGTTCAATTAATTTAATTAGTGCAGTAATTGATAATCATATTTATCAAGGAAATGAACTTAATATTAATCCTAATATGGTTTTATGGAAAAGAGCTATTGATATGAATGATCGTGAGCTAAGAACTATTGAAATAGGTCTTGGTGAAAAAAATGGCGTTCAAAGAATAGATCATTTTGAAATTACTGTAGCTAGTGAATTGATGGCTATTTTATGTATTAGTAAAGATAAAGAAGATTTTAAAGAAAGAGTAAATAATATTATCATTGCTTATGATTTTGATAATAATCCTGTATATTTAAAGCAATTAAATATTACTAATGCAATCATGCTTTTAATGAAAGATGCATTAAAACCTAATTTAGTTCAAACTCAAGAGAATAATCCTTGTATAATTCATGGTGGACCTTTTGCAAATATTGCTCATGGTTGCTCTAGTTTAATAGCTACCAAATTAGCTTTAAAAATGGCTCCTATTGTAATAACTGAAGCTGGATTTGCTGCAGATTTAGGTGCAGAAAAATTCTTAGATATAAAATGTAGAGTAGGTAATTTAAAACCTAGTGCTGCAGTTTTAGTCGCTACTATTAGAGCACTAAAATTACATGGTGGGGAAGATTATAATAATTTAAATCAAGAAAACATTGAAGCTTTAACTGAAGGTTTTAAAAATTTAGAACAACATTATTATAATTTAAAAAAATATGGTTTACCTATTGTAGTAGCTATCAATCATTTTTATAATGATACACAAAATGAAGTTGATACTTTGATTAAACTTTGTAAAGAACATAATTTCCCTTATGCTTTCTGTGATGGGTTTTTAAATGGTGGAGAAGGTTCTATTGATTTAGCTAAAAAAGTATTAGAAACTTTGGAGACAAAACGTTCTTCATTTAGTCCAATTTATGATTGTGATTTATCAATTTCTGAAAAAATATCCAAGATCTGCAAGGATATTTATCATGCTGATGGTATTGAATTATCTGATTTAGCTTTAGAAAATATCGAAAAAATTAATAAACTTGGGAGAAGCAATTTACCTATTTGTATGGCAAAGACACCTTTAAGTTTTTCAGATGATCCTAAATTATTGAACACTCCTAGAGATTTTATTGTTAAAATTAAGGATGTTAAATTATCTAATGGAGCAGGTTTTATTGTCTGCTATTGTGGTGATATATTAACTATGCCAGGTCTTCCAAAAGTTCCTGCAGCAACAAAAATGTAATTTTAACCCCCTAATTATTATTAATTCTATACGACTTGTATTATAGGAAACTATAATGCTTCGAGTCGAAAATTTATCTAAACATTACGAAATTGATAATGGCAATAATGTCGTTATTTTAAATAACGTTACAATAGAATTTCCAATTAATGGAATAGTTTTTATGTTAGGTAAAAGTGGTTCAGGAAAAACTACTTTTCTTAATATATTAGAATCACTATTAAGACCAACTAGTGGGTCAGTATTTTATGATAATAAAGATTTATATAAATCAAGTAATAACGATCTTTTAAATTATAGAAAGAAAAATATAGGGATTTTATTTCAAAATTACAACTTATTAGATAATCTTACAGTTTTAGAAAATTTAGTAATTTTTGAAGAAATACATGAGATAAAACATGAAAAAACTTTAAAATTGCTTAATGAAGTTGGCTTAGGTAATAAAGCGAATAGTTTAATTGATACTTTAAGTGGTGGAGAAAAACAGCGCATTTCATTTGTTCGTTCCATAATGCATGAACCAAATATTTTATTTTGTGATGAACCTACTGGTGCTTTGGATCCTGTAAATGGTTCAATATTACTAAAATATATAAGAAATTATAGCAATAATCATCTTGTTATTTTCGTTACACATAATGAGCAATTAATAGATTTTAATAATGATATGATTATTAGAATCAAAAACGGTAAAGTTTATGAGAAAAAGAATTTTTAATAAGCGTTTTTTCATATTATCGAAAAGATTATTTGTCGTTAATAAAATAAAACTATTTTTATTTGCTATCTCTTTATTATTTAGTTTATCAATTACTTTATTAACCATAGGCTTTTATTATGGTACTAATGAAGAAATAAAAATATTGCCATCAACATATTTAAATTGCAATAAATTTAGTTTTTCTAAATTAGAAAATAAAAGTAATGATAATAGTAATTTTAAAATTTCTAAAAAAAGTAGGCCAACAATAATAGAATCTTTTAATTATTTAAATGCAATTTCAAGCGTTTATATTGATTATAATTTAGATTTTTTTATAAATGGTAATGTAGAAATAGCAAGTAATAAAAGACTTATTAAGTTTGCTTCTATTGAGTTATATTATTTAAACGATAATGATAGAGATATAATCGTCAATGATACTTTTGATAGTCAATTTAAAAACATGTTTAATAAGGATTCATTATATGAAGAAATTAGTTTCAATTTCACTAATTCATATAAGTATGGAGAAATGATTAAAGAAGAGTATATTAGTGTTGATGAAGTATTTAATTTTAATTGCAATTTATATATTTCTGAAATAAGAAAGGAATTTAAATATCTTAATAGTTCTAAAATTTATTTTCCTTATGCTCTTTTAAAAAAATATCTACAAGATACACCAACAAGTCTAATAAATAGGCAATTTATAAAAAATTATAAATGGTATGATTTATTAAAAAACGCAAAAGATAACGAAGATATAACGAGTTTTTCTTTAAATTTTTGGGTTTTTAAAGACGATATAAATTTATTTTTTGACGTAATTGATTCTTCAAGTGAATACGAAATTGCAAGTAATACTTTTGATGTAGTTACATCTTTTACAGATATCATTCAGATATTTACGATTGCTCTTATTATATTTTCAATCATATCAATATTATTAACTTTTATCTTATTAATTTTTGTGATAATGTCAATTTATCTTAAAGAAAAAAAGAATATTTCAATCTTAAAGACTATGGGCGAAAGCAATAAAAATATCTCAAAAATATTTCTAACTAATGTTTCGATAGTTTATATAATCTCTTCATTTATAGCAATTTTCTCGTCAATAATAATAAAATATTTTATTAATTTTTATTCACATAAATTTATAAATTCAAAGTTAATTTGTGTAAATTTCCTTAACAATAACTTTAAATACAATTTTATTGTAATGATTTTATTTACATTTTTCTATTTGATAATCAAATTGATTGTTAATGTATCTATTTATAAACAAGACTTTAAAAATATTGGTGAAGTTTTAAGGGAAGAGTAAATGATAGTTTTAGATAAAATTTCAAAGAAATTTAATGATGAATATATATTTAAAGACATAAGTTTTAGCATTAAGAAAAATGGCTTTTATGGTATATATGGTCAATCAGGTTGTGGAAAAACAACACTATTAAACTTAATTTCAAGTTTAGATAATAATTACGAAGGGCAAATAATAATTGATGGTAATTGTTTTAAAAATGAAAAAGAATCAGTAGCTTCAAATTTTCGAATTAAAGAATGCGGTTTTATTTTTCAATCTTTTAATTTGATTGAAGATGATACTGTAATTAATAATATTAAATTAGTTCAAGATGCATTTAATGATTTAGATAAAGAGATAAAAGAAAGAAATCTAAAAGAGGTTTTAGAGTATCTTGAATTAGAAAATTACAAAGACTATTTAGTTAAAAATTTGAGTGGAGGGGAAAAGCAAAGAGTAGGAATAGCTAGAGCAATTATTAATAAACCAAAGTATATTTTTTGCGATGAGCCGACAGGTTCTTTAGATGAATTAAATAGTGAGAAAGTTTTTAAAATATTAAAATTAATGAGTGCACAAACAACAATAATAATAGTTTCCCATGATTTAAATTTACTTGAAAAGTATGCAGATTTCATATATTTTTTTAAAAATCAAAAGTTTGTTGAGAATAATAAAGGCATAATAGTAAATAAAAATGATAATAATTTTTTTATGATTTCGAAAATAAATAAGAATAGTGATTCTAATTTAAATTTTAAATTTATCCTAAATAATATTAAAAATTATTTTAGATCGAAAAAATTTTATTTTATGCTATCAAATTTTGTCTTTTCTTTTTCACTATTGTGCTTAGGGCTAACTCTATATATAAGTAGTAATTTATCTAAAGGAATAAAACAAACTTTTTCTAATATTATTGATAACAATTCATTAATATTAAGAAGAAAAAATACAATTGATAATATAATTTCTTATGCCACAAGTGAGACCATAGTAAACAAAATATCAATAAAATATAAAAAAGATATAGATTATTTTGGTTGCAAGTATTTAGTAAACTTTAATTCGTTTTTTAAAGACTTAAATAATTTTTATATAATTAATGAATTTGAAGATAAAATAATTGATGGCATGACAGCATCGATGATTAATGAATTTATTTATTTCGATAAAGACAAGATAAATATTAATAACTTATATCCAAAACAAAAGAATTTACTCCTAGATAATGACGAAATAATTTTATCCATAAATTACAAACATATGGAGAAAATATGTTCGTTATTAAAAATAGTTAAAAGTTTTGAATCTTTAGGTGAATATATAGAAAATAATAATTTTTTGGTAACATTAAAAGTACAAAATGATTCTTGGAATTATTATGACGAACAGATATTTAAAATTAAAGGTGTATATTTATCTACACAACTGAAAATTTTTCATACTAATGCATTGTTTAACAAACATGTTTTTGAAACAATGATGAGATTTCCTACTACTAATAATTTTAATGAAATATCTAAATTTCCTTGGATTATGAAAAAAGTATACTATATCAAAAGTAAAATCTTTCAAACGACTTTAATAAATAAATTAAATAAAGACAATGATCTAAAGAACATAATTTATGAATGCGACTCTTATATTTACTCACCAACAAGCTGCACTGTAGGAGAACAATGCTTTTCAAATAGAATTTTTATATTTAGTTCTTTAAATGATATTTTTGAAACAAGCGTTATAAATGATATTTACGAATTAAATAATAAATTTAAATATTATTATTATTCGACAAATCTAGGATATATGAATTATGGCAATAATATTTTTAATGGTTTTGTATTACCAACATATTTTTCTTTAAATGAAAAAGTTTTTTACAAAACTCTGAATAATTTAGAAAAAATTAAAAAAGAAGATTATGATAATTTAGAATTTAAACAAGATATTTGTAAAGGTCATGCTTTAGATGTATTTAACGCTAATGTTAAATTTAAAAATATAGAACTAGAAGAAGATATTAAAATTGATGATTTAAGATATGATGAAATTTATATATCAAAAAAATTATATGAGACTTTACATGGCAATATTAATGGTAATGAGTTATATATAGCAATAAATACAGAACAAACAGAAAATAATGATGAGTATTTTAATAAATTTAGAACTATTAAATTAAAAGTAAAGGGTGTTATTAATTCGAATCAATATCTTATTTATCAATATAAAGATTTTTCTATTTATTTGTTTAGAGATTTATTTGAGATTAGTGCTTTTAATTTAATACCTAACGCAATTATTTATGAATTTGAAAATAAGCCTTCTAAAAAAGAGATAGAAAAAATAAATAAAAAAATAAAAGAATACGAAATATTAGATCCTTACTCTCCTATAGAAGATAATGTGACTACTATTTTTAATTATGTAAATTATACGTTACTTGGCTTTATGGTAATATCGGCTATCTCAACACTTCTATTATTATTTACAATAAATACAATTAATTTTGAAGAAGAAACAAAAGTATATAAAACATTGAATATTTTAGGCTTTAATAGAAAAAATATATCCAAATTATTAATTTTTAAAAATATTTCATATGTGCTTTTGGGCTTAATATCTAGTTCTTTTACAATGATTGTACTTTCGATATTTTTAAATAAAATAATAACTAAGTCACTTAATCTTGCTCTAGATTATTCTTTTCCAATTCTTTCAATATTTGGCATAACTTGTTTTACAATAATTATTTCTTTTTTATCTTTTTTATTTTCGTCTTTAATTTTTAGTGATAAAAAAAGATAAAACCTTGTAGAACCTATATATTTTTATAGATTTTACAATATTTTTATTAACAAAAAGTGTTATTCTTCAATATCAAAATCATAATTTTTTTGTTATTAGAGTAAATTTATAGTATTATTTTTATATTATGAAAATTATATGTCCAAATTGTGAAAAAATTAATGAAGTTAGCAAAGATGCTAAGGAAGTAACATGTGAAGCTTGCGGTCAAACTTTTGATATTAACACCGGCAAGCAAAAAACTATTCAAAAATATAAAGAGCTCCAAAATAATGGATACATGTGTTTGTATCGTTTACATTCTTATGAAAGAGCAATCGAATTATATGAAGACTCACTTCAAATCAAACCAAATGATATGCCTGCAATCGTTGGCATATGTTTAGCTAAAGCTTCATTATCAAAACTTGATAAAACAAATTTTAATGAAGTTGAAAAGATAATTGATAGTCATGATATTTATTTGAACCTCGAAAATACCACTATTTTCTTAGATTTTACGACTGAAATGCTAAATTTAATTAGATTTTATTATAGCCAAGTTGATTCTAGACTTGTTTCTAATGGCACATTTATTTGTAAAAATTATTTTGATGGCTATGTTTCAGCTTTAAAAGATATTAAAGATTTAATAGTTTTTTTAAAAAATGCCCAAAATTTAATGGATAAAAAAGAATTAGATTCTTACAAAGAAGATGATTCTAGTTTTGAAGAAAATGAAGAAGATATCTTAAAAGAAACTACTACAAGATTGAATAAAATTTATAATGTTAATCACTTTGGTGATATTGAATTAAAAGATGGTGAAGAAGAAATTCTTGGAACTAATAAAGTAGATAGCGATGAGGAATCTATCTCTGATTTATCATTAACTATTAGAAACGAAAAAGGTATTGCATACTCAAAAATATTCTTACCAATTATTGCTGTTATTGGCATAACTGGAGTTATTTTATTATTTACTTTTATTAAAATTAAAAAGATTCCAATTCTTATTGTCGGCTCAATATTAGTTGTTGCTTCTTTAATTATATTTGGAGTTTATAGACATTTACTTAAAAAGAATATTAAGAAATAATTAACTTATTATCTTTTAAATATTGTATAAATTTATTAAATGCTATCGATCTATGAGAGATAGCATTTTTTAATTCATCACCATAATATGCGACTGGTTGGTCATAACCGTCTGGAATAAATATTGGATCATATCCAAAAGCATCTGGATTAACTAATTTGTTTGAAATTTTACCTTTAAATTCTCCTTTAAAAACAAGAGGTTTATCCTCAAGATTCATAACAGTTAAAACGCAGGTAAATTGAGCTTTTGATCCTGGCACCTTTTTTATTAATAATTGGTTAGTTTTTAAAGGACCACCATTTGAATCAGCAAATCTATGACTATAGATTCCAGGGAAATGGTCACCTAAAGCTTCGATTTCTATACCCGTGTCATCAGCAAGAACTATTTCCTTTGTTTGGGCAGCAACTGCTTTTGCTTTTATTAATGAATTTTCTTCAAAAGTTTTCCCGTTTTCTTCGATTTCACCCTTAAAATTAATATCTTTTAAAGAAACAAAAGTAATGTCATGATCTTTAACCATTTCATTAAATTCTTTAACTTTATGCTCATTTGATGATGCTAATACAATCTTCATAAAATACCTCACTTACTTATGTCAAAAATATTTTAGTAAAGCTTAAATTGTTTTTCAATTTGATTGTAATAAAAAAATACAATTTAACTATAAATAAAAAAATCAATCTTTTAGATTGATTTAATATATTTAATATTCTAGATAATTTTTCAAATTTTGGAGCAGGTGACGGGAATCGAACCCGCATAATTAGCTTGGAAGGCTAATGTTCTACCACTGAACTACACCTGCGTGCTTAAATATTATATTAAAAGCGATTAAACTAATCAATATATTTTTAAGCTAAGTATGAAAAATCTAACCAGTACAATGATTAAGCGTTTTTAACTTGGTTAATAAAATTAACTAAACTTTCTTTTGGTAAAGCACCAACAGAAATTTTTACAACATTTCCGTTTTTAAAACCAATTAATGTTGGTACGCTTCTGATGTTATAAATTGCTGCTAATCTATTAAAGTCATCAACATCAACACCCGTCTTTTTAAGTTAGCACAATGAATTTTTTTAGTAAATGACACACAATAAATAACAAAATATCGCTCTGGTCGATATTTTTTTATTTTTTTAAAATGTTGACAGAATATTAATTTTTCTATTTCATATTGTGCTATTTTGTGCTATAATAAATTAGAGGTAAATTATGAGTTATTTTTTAAAGAAAACCCGTTTTTAGGATTTAACACTATATAATTTAGGATTAATTAATATTTTTGAGAAATTACTTATACAAAGTAT
>CAKPNG010000041.1 GCA_934168325.1 uncultured Bacilli bacterium | reverse complement strand
CTCTTTTTATTTCTGCAAATTTAATTATAGGGCTCTTTTATTTTTTTATCGACCTACAAATATGAAACGCAAACTAAAGCAATTTTGTTCTTCTTTTTTAATACACTATTATCATATTTAAGTGAAGCAATTAAGTTCTTATCAATAACTAAAATATGATTATTATTTTCATCTAATACCTCAACAGGAAACTTACGCATCTTTAATCCAAAAGCTAAATTATCATATACACTCATATGGGGATATAAAGCATAATTTTGAAATACCATTGCCATATTACGATCAACAGGAGCAATATCATTTACAAGTACATTATCTAAATAAATTTCTCCACTAGTAATACTTTCTAGTCCTGCAACCATTCTTAAAGTAGTAGATTTACCACATCCACTTGGTCCAACAAAAACAATAAATTCTTTATCATTAACTTCTAAATTAAAATCAAAGACTGCTTGAACATTATTGTCATATATTTTATTTACATTCTTAAATACTAAATTACTCATAATTAACCCTTATTTACTTTTGTAATAATTAATTTTCCATTGCCTTTAAATATTACTTTCTTAGCTTTAGAAGTAATAATAAAAGACTTACCATAACTAACTTCATAATTATCATTAATAATTAATTTATCCATTAATGAAGTAACTATTTCAAATTCATTATCGTTATTAAATTCATATTCACCATTAATATCTAAATAAATAGAATTAAAATATTTATTATTAGCTACTGAATTAGAATCACTATTATTAATATTAATAACTTTTTCTTTGTAATTGCCAACACTAACTACATCTAGAGCTTTCTTAATATGTAATTCTCTAGGTAATCCATCTAAACCAAGTCTATTATAATCATAGAATCTATAAGTAATATCACTAGATTGTTGAATTTCTAATAAGATAATACCTTTACCAATACCGTGTATTGTACCTGGATTAACTACATAAACATCACCAACATTAACATTTACTTCATTAATTAAATTTTCAAAATGATTATTATTTATGTATTCTTTAATTTCTTCTTTGCTATTAGCTTTATTACCTAATATTAATTTAGCACCTTCTTCTTTTCTTAATATTAACCAACATTCAAATTTACCAAGTGAATTCTCATTTTTTAAAGCATATTCATCATCTGGATGAACTTGAATTGATAATTTATCATTAGTAGCTATTAATTTAATAAGAATAGGAAATTTATCACCACTTAAATTAGCAAATAATTCTTTATTATTTTTAAATACTTCATCTAAAGTTTTTCCTTTATATAAACCATTTAAAATAATAGAAGAAAATGAACTATAGCCAGAGCAAGACCACATCTCACCTATAGAATCATTATCAGTTATTTTTAATTCATTTTTAAAATAACTACTACCCCAAATAGTTTCTTTTAAAGGTCCACTTAATAATAAAATTTCTTGATCATTTACTAATTTTTCCATAATTTACACCAATATTTTGTCGGTATGCTCGACATTTTCACTTATTAATCTTATAAACTCATCAGCAGTAACAATCTCAACATGTTCATCTAATTGCTCAACAAGTTTTATAACATCATTATATTCCATTGACCAAGGATGTAAATTAATTGCTGTATAAGCTTCAATAGAATGTATAGCTTTTGAATAGGAATTAATTCTTTTAGCTATTACACTAGTATCTGCATTCCATAAAGTCTCTCTAATAGATACAAATGGTTTATCATTACCCCAATAAATACTACCATGACCACCAGCATAACGATCACCATAACAATAAATTCCACCATTTAAAGCTTCTATTTGCCCATATTTTTCGCAAATTTCTTTACTTGGTCCACTATCTAATATTTGAACAACAGATAAATCTGTTTGTTTCAAATATGAATCTAAATGCTTAGTAAATGAAGTTAATGCATCTTCAGGAAATACTCTTGGATTTAAATAACCTTGACCAGATACACTACAAACATAGAAATCATTAGCGTCTCGATGGTCATATACATAATTTAATATATTACGACCTAAATCAATTAAGGAAGGTTGAATACTCCAACCCATTTTAAAATTTCCTCGAGGAGCTGCTAAATATTTCTTATTAAAAGGAAAAGTATTATACCAAGTTTGAACATTATCTCCATCACTCATCATGATTGTAACATAATGTTTACCATCCTCTCCTTTAATATTTTTATCATCTTTTATAACATTTTTAAATCTAGTTTCACCAAAAAAACTTTTAGCAGCAAAAACTGACATATTTCTAGCCCAATCACTAGGAATAGTAAATTGACCATTCATCGAAGAAATATTAACATCAGTTGGTTCATCATTAGGAACCCAACCAAATATTGGACAATCTTTTTTAGCCCAATCATGAACATTTTTTCTAAATGTTACAATATCTGGGTCACTCATATCTTTTGGATAAAAGAAGAAATATTTTCCAGCAATACCATAATCTGTTAAAAATTCTTGAGTAGTAGTAGGATCTTGTTGAAATAAAGCATTATTATTAAATTCATCTTTATAAATTTTAAAACAACTTCTTTCACTCATTGTTCGAGCATCAAGTCCTAATTCAAAGCCAAGAGCTTTAACATAATTTTCATATTCTATATCAACAGGTAAATAATCTTTGATTCCTGCAATACTTCTAGCAACATTTAAATTACCATATTGTCTAATATCATAAAGAACATATTTATTAGAAAATTTAGATTTAAAATTAGTTAACATTTCATCTAAATTAGTATCAATAAATGTTACTCCATAATTATCTTTTAAATCATTAAGCCAAACATCGTTATTTTCAAATTGATAATAATATTCTCCACCAGTTCTAGAAAAGAATCCTTGAATAGCTGTAGCCATTACTAATTGATTTTTATTTAAACCAGCTGAATCTCCTTTATTAAAATTTCTAAAAACTTTTAATACCTTATCTTCATTAATTTTAGGTTCAAAATAATAACTAAAAGGTGTCTTATCATCTTCAATAATCTTATTATTTTGACAAGAAATAGTTAAAAAACTAAATAAAGAACTTAATATTAATAAATATTTATTTTTATAATTCATTTTTATTTACCAATTGTATTAAAGTTACTTAATCTACAAGCTTCACCAACACCATTATTTCTTCCACCATCTCTAGCTTCAAAGATAATAGTAACTTCTTTTTTACTCCAATTAACTTCACCATCTAAAGTATTAAGATTAATATTTTGTTTAGTATTATTTAAACTTTCTCTAGCAACATTCCAGTCAAATAAAACATAATATTTACCATCAGCATATAAAGATATTTTCATTTTAGCACCAGTATCATTATCACTATGAGCTTCCCATGATAAATTTATATCACTAAATTCAGGTAAAACATAATTTTTAGCCATCCAAATATTTGTATTACCATTACGTTTTTCATCACCACCACCATCAGAACAATCTATTTGTAATGAATTAGTAGGTTTTAAACTTTCTCTATCAATAGTATCCCACCAATAATATTGAGATGTTTTATATTGTTCACCAAGCATCCAATCTTCAGTATTATTAGTAAATGTATTGTTATAAGGATTAATAGTACTTAAATCAATTTTAGGATCAACAGTTCTAGCTTTAAAACTAACTTGATCAAGTCTAATACCAGCATCACTATCTGCTAATACTTCAATAGATAATTGACAATTTTTACCTTTATAATCTTTAAAATATTGACTTAAAGGAATTGCAAAACATTGCCATCCATCGCCATAAACTATTTGAGTTTCAGTACCTCTAACACCTTTAATAGTAGCTTTATTAATAATAACTTTACTTTCATCCCCTACTTTTAAAGTAACTTTAAATGAACTAGATTGAACTTCACTTAAACTATCACAACGTGCATTAAAAGATAACCAATAATTATCAATTTCAGGTAAAGTAAATGATTTCTTAGTAGCAACACTACCTTTATTAATAGAAATATTACCTTTATAAATAGCACCAACATTACTACAAGCTTTATCACTAGAATTATAAGTGATACCACTACCTTCCCAATCTTCTTGCCATAATAAGAAATCATTATATAAAGGATCAACAGGTATTAAACTAGGATTTTGTCTTAAATAATCTTCACCAATACTAACACCATTCTTTTCAGGTATTTTAAAAGTTGTAGTATTTGATTTATCAGTAATATTATCTGTCATCATTTTAATAATACGATCTACACTACATACTTCAATATCATCATTAAGCATATTAACAATAGTTCTAATATCATCATAAGAATGAGACCAAGGATGAACGTTAATTATAGAATAGCCATTAATTGAAGTAATATCTTTTTCATAAGTATTTAATCTAGCAGCAATATAAGCTGGGGTAGTTTCCCATAAAGAATCTCTAGGACCAACGAAAGGTTTACCATCAACCCACATTACACCACCTTGAACACCACTAAAATATTTGCCACCTTCATAAACAATGCCACCTTCAACTTGTTTACTAGAAGCATAACCTTTTAAAACATTAACTAAATTATTTTGAGAATTTCCACCAATAACAGTAACAGTTTTTAAATCAGCTTTCTTCATATAAATATCTAGTTTTTCAGTAAAATCTTTGAAATATTCACCATTATTTTGACTAGCAAAATTACCAGCATTTATATAACCTTGGCCAGAAACTGGAGCACAGAAATAATCATAACCATTACTCATTGAATTATAAACTTCATCTAAAACATCAGGGGCTAAATCAGCTAAAGCAGGTGTAATAGACCAAGTAACAGGGAAATTATCTTTATCTCTACCAGCTGCATTCATATAATTTGTTGCAAATCCAGCAGTATTTTGCCAATAAGTAGCATTATCACCATCACTAACTACAAAAGCAACATAATGTTTTCCTTGTACTGCTTTTTTATCATAATCTTTATTAGGTTGACTAAATTTATCATGTTTAAATAAATCAGCAGCATGGAAAGTTAAATTACAAGTGTAATCAGTAGGTACTAAAAATTGTCCATATTGAGAAAAGAAAGCAACATCTCTATCTTCACTATATGCATAACCAAAAATAGGACTATTTGCATCTAAAAATGAATGTAAATTCTTCTTAAATGAATTGGAAACACTACTAACATCATCATAATAAACATGGAAATATTTATTACAAATACCATAATCTTTAATAAATTTATTAGTTTTACCAGTATTATCATTATAATTTTGATGAATTAATCCAGAAGTAGATAATTCAGGCATAACAATATTAAATAGCCATCTATAAGTTAAAGCAGCATTATCTAAATTAAATTTTTCAACTAAGCCTAATTCTTGATAAAAACTAACATCATCTTTACTAACTGGTAAAAATCCTGTAATAGCAGCTAAAGTAGCAGCAGTATTAACAGAAACATCACCAGGTCTATAAACAATATAACCAGGAGTAGCAAATCCATCTTTATTTTTTTCAGTATAAGCAGTAACTCCAATGGTATTATTATAACTATCTAAAGAAATTTGACTTCCCCAAGTGTTATTTTTAACATATTCACTCCAAGAAGCTATATAATCTAAAACTGCTTCTTTTAAAGTAGTATCTTCATATTTAAAGCCATATTTTTCACTAGCTTTTTTTATATAATATTGATCAGTATTTACACCATTAGTAACATAATTTGAATCAACATAATATTTAACTTCTTTTCTAGCAAAAAGTCCTTCAATAGCTTGAGCAGTATACAAACGATCTCCATTACTAGTTACATCGCTTATAACTTTAACTGTACTATCTTTACTTAATTTAGTGTTTTTGTAATAAGAAAAAGTCTCAGTTGGAGTAGGTGTAGGAGGATTATCATCTGGTCCAGGTTTAACTGGTCCATCTTTTTTACCACAACCAATTAATGGAATAGCCATTAAAAACGATAACAAATAAATAATTTTCTTCGATCTTTTTTGCATAATTTTAACTCCTTATTTCATACCAGCAATATTATTTTGTTTTAAGAAATATTTTTGGAACGTGATATAAACTATAATAATTGGTATTGTAATTAATATCATTCCAGCAGATCTAACGAATCCATCAGCATAGCTTCCTAAGCCTGGATAAAATTTATACATAATTAATTGCAAAGTTTTAACAGGACTTCCACTACTTTGCATAATCATTGGCCATAAATATTCATTCCAAGTCGAAACAACAGTTAAAATAACATACGTAATAATAACTGGTTTTGATATTGGAACTATTATTCTAAAGATTTTTTTAAATTCATTACAACCATCCATTTGTGCACTTTCAAGTACTGAACAGGAATAGTAGACATATATTGTTTTAATAAGAATATTCCGAAAACATTAACAATTCCTGGTAAAATAAGTCCCCATATAGAGGCATTTATTCCAAGTCTTAAAGCAATTATATAATTAGGAATCATTAATACTTCCCCTGGAACCATCATTGTTGCAAGCAATAAATTAGCAACTATCTTTTTACCTTTAAATTCTAATTTAGTTAAAGTATAAGCAACAATAATAGCAATAAATAAACTTATACAAGTAAAGCATACTGTATGAATAATTGTATTTAATAAAGCAGACCAGAATTCACTAACTTGAACAGCAGATATATAGTTTTTAAGTGTGAAATGTTCAGGCCAAAGATATAAAACATCTGAATTTGGAATAGTTTCTGGGGATTGCCAAGAATCAACTAATTTTAAATAAAATGGGAAGATTTGACAAAAAGCAATTAAACTTAAAAAGATATAAGCAAATATTTTAAAAGATAAGCTACCATTAATTCCTTTTCTTTTCTTAAATGTTCTACTAGAAATATCGTTAGCTACATCAAAATCAATTCTTTGAATTTTTTTAGCGTTATTCAATTGACTTTACCTCCTTTCCTGAAATTAATCTTTGAATGAAAGTAAAGATTAAAATGATTAAAAATAATATAGTTGCATAAGCACAAGCTCTACCAATATTTCCATCTTTAAATGCAGTATCATAAATATATAACATTTCAGATTCAGTTCCATATCCACCTTGAGTAATAAGCTGCATTGGTCCCATTATTTTAAATCCATCAATAATAGATAAAATAAGATTTAAAACAACTGCATTTTTCATTAAAGGTAATGTAATTTTCAAAAATATTTTAAAAGGCGATCTTATTTCCAACACTGCAGCTTCTTTATAAGTATCAGGAATAGAAATTAATGATGAATAATAAATTAACATTTTAGTAGCAAATCCTAATAAAAATGGCATTATCATTAATGAAATTAATGCAAAATTCTTATCAGTTAGCCATTGAATAGGTTCACCACCAAAAGCCATTACAATTTTATTAGCTAAAGATGAGTTTTGAGATCCAAATACCATCTTAGTAACATCACTTCCAACAACTCCAGATACTAAAGAAGGCCAAAATAACATTCCTAAAAATAATTTTTTACCTTTTTTAATCGAATTAATTAAGAAAGCACATAATAAAGCCATAAAATTATTCCCAATAGTCATTACTACTGTCCAAATTAATGTGACTTTCATTGCTTCCCAGAAGTTTTTATCAAATTTAGCTGAAGTAAATCCAAATATTCTTTGGTAATTAACAAAAGTAAAACTAATCGTACCCCCATTAGCTAATTTAGCTAATGTAACATTTGTAAAAGAGAAAATAAAAGCAGCTATAAAAGCAATAACAAACCATAATGTCCACCAGGCCATTGGAAAAGCTAATAAGCCAGTTGCTTTTAACTCATTTTCATGTTTATGAATATGTCTAGTTTTTAATGAAAATTCCATTTTTATTCATCTAAATCACTTAATTTTTCATCTAATGCTGCTTGTAAAGAATATAAATATTGAGTATCTCTTTCTCCATTTATTAATCCTGTTACAAATTCAGCGGTTTGTTTTTCAATTGCTGGCCAAGCTGCACTACCAGGACGAGCAACTGCATTATTTAATTGTTCAACAAATATTTTCCATTCAGAAGTTTTATAGAAGTCATCATTTAAAGCTTCTTTAGTAGTAGGCATTAAATATTGAACACTATTATGAGCTAATTGAACATCTTTATCAGTTGTTAAGAATTTCATAAAATCAGCAGCTAAAGCATGCTTTTTTGATTTTTTAGTCATAACTAAAGAATATAAACCTAAAGTAGATTGATTATCGCCTTTATCTTTATTAGGCATAATTGTAGCATAATCAAAGTCGATATCTTTTCCATTATTCATTCTAGAATAATCTAAAAGTTTCCATGGACCCATTTCAATAAAAGCAACTTTACCAGTTTCAAATTTTGATTCACTAAATACTTTAGGAGTATATCCGCCATCACCTAATTGTTTAATTTTCTTAGCAGCTTCAAAGTTAGCTTCACTAGTTAAGGTCATTTTTGTTAAATCTTCATTAATAATAGTCCCACCTTCTCTAGTTGTCATACCTAAATAATACATTGCACCCATTGATTCAGCACCAGTTCCTGCAGGTACTGTAGTTAAATATAATGTATCATTTCCAGTTAATTTGTTTCCTTGATTATAAGCTTTAATTTTATCACCTAAAGCAATATATTCATTCCAATTTGTAGGTAAATCTTCATTAGTTATATCTTTATTTAATACTTTCTTTAATAAGCCTTTATTATAAACACGACTTAAAACATTAGCACTCATAGGCATTGCATATAAATCATTTTTATATAAATTAAGTTTATAAACAGTATCTAAAAATAAATCTTTTGTTTCATTTAATTTATATGTAGATAAATTTTGAATAGCATTATCATAAGCTAATCTTTGTACATAAACGTGATCAATATAAGCTACATCTGGGAATTCTTTTCCCATTAAAGCCATATTATAACTTAAATAAAAATCAGGTGTACTTTGGAAGGCAATATTAATATTTACACCTTCATGCATTGATTCATACTTAGCTTTTGCATCTTTAATGACATTTTCGACAGTTGGTGATCCACCTGGCCACCATATCTTTAAAGTACCTTCAATCTTATCATCTTGAGGTCCATCACTTCCTCCATTACAACTAAATAAAGCCGTTCCTGAGAGAATAAAGCTGCAAATCGCCACTATTTTTGTCAATTTTGAATTCATATTGCCTCCTTTTTAACTATCAAAGGCTTAAATTATTAAGCCTTTGACAATCTAATTTTTAATACTTATTTTTGACTAATTTGAGTAATAACACAATGTGTTGCATTATTAGCTAATGTAATTCTAATACTAACTTTTTTACCAACATATTTACTTAAATTATATGTAAATGTTTGAACATCGTTAGTTTCAACATGAACCGTTTCAGTATCAACACCATTTGCTTTAATTACTTCTTCAGTCTCACCATCAACTATAACTAATTTAATATCTGGGTAAGTTTCTCCACCTCTATAGAAAACTCTTGCTCCAAAACTAAATTCATCATTATGACTTCCAATTACAAATTCTTGATGTAAATAAGTTCCTGTACCTTTGATATCAGCACCTTCGCCAACACCAGCATCAGTTTCACCTTGAATTAACCATCCACCATTTAATATTTCATCTTTATTCATCCAACTAGTTTTGTTAGTAGTATTTCCACTAAATGAAATATTTTGAATAACAGCATGTGTTCCAGTTGTAATACCAAGTTCAATAGTAACAGTTTGTCCAATATAAACACTTAAATCATATGAACAATATTGAGTATCATCAGTATCTACAAAGAAATAAGATTCAGTTTGTCCAATACCTTTAATTGTTTTTGTTATACCATCACTAGTAATTCTTAATTCGAATTTAGGATAAGTTTCACCATCTCTATGGAAAACCCTAGCACCAAATTTAAATATAAATGAAGAATGTTTAATTTCTCTATTTTCTAATTTAATAGCTGACCAATTTGATCCATCTACTTTTAAATCTACGCCTTCTGTTGTTCCTTCCCAGCATGGTCCAGCAACTGTCCAAGAAACACCATTAACACCATTTAGAATCTCTTCTTTATTATTCCATGCATTTGTTTCAACATTTGCATCTGGAGAATAAACTTTTAATGAGTAAACTGAACTTACTTCACTACCTTTAGCTTTAGCAATAATCTTATAATCGCCTAAAGCAGCATCAGCACTAATTTTTACTGTAGCAATTGAACCTACACCACTAACTGTAACACCTTGTCCTTCCTTATCTACACTATATTCAATAAATGAATTTGAAGCATCCCAAGGTTGAACAAATGCATTAAAGCTAAATTCTTTATTTCTTTCATATTTACCACTATCTTTCTTTAACATAACTGAAGTAGCAGCAATTTGATCTTTAATAAATTTAATCTTAGTGACAACACCATGATTTCCTTTATCAATACCAATTTGTAATGTAACGTTTTTACCTATATATTCTGATAAATCATAAGCAAAATTAACACCATTACCTTCTTCATTATTAACTAAAACTTTATCATCGGTAGAACCGATAGCTTTAATTATTTTTTCAGTTTCATTTTCAATAACTTTTACCATAAATTCAGGTAAAATTTCAGTAGCTGGTCTAAATGTTCTAGCTCTAAATGTTAAGATTGGAGCATCTGCTGTAATCTTTCTATTTTGTAATTCTAAGGCAGCATAACCGCTAGCACCTGCATGAATATCAGCACCTTCACCAACACCCATATCACAATTTGTATTTCCATCACCTGGACCAACTATAGACCATTTATATCCTGATACACCGTTTAATATATCGTTCTTATTACTCCATTCATTGACAGTTACTTCAAGTTTAACAGTAATTAAATATTGAGCTTTATATACAGGATTTGCAACACTTTCAGCCCAAACACTATAGTTTCCTTCAGGAGTTGTCTCTGATATATTGACTTGTCCATTATTATCAATAGTAATACCTTTATTAACTGAACCTGGATCTACATAATATCTAATAGCACCATTAGTTACATTATCTGGAGTAACTTTTGCTAATAAATTAAATGAATCACCAGGCTTATGTGTACCACTATTTTTAGCGATTGTAATACCTGTAGGATCTACTTGTCCTTCAAAATTTAATTTCTTAATACTTAATTCAGCATTAGCATCTTTAGTAGGAACTCTATGTTCAATAACCATAGCACCATTTTTGCCTTTAATTGCATCGGCTAATTCTAATTTAATAGTTGATTCTTCGTTTGGTCCACTAAATCCTTTCCAGCCGCCATTATCAGTACCAGTAAGAATATGTTGAGTACCATCTTCTAAAACAAATAATACTCTATATTCACCTTGAGCTTCACTACCTGTTGAGCCTAATTTAATATTAAACGTTTTAGCATTTTGAGGAACTTGTAATTTAGCCCACATCATACCAGAAGCTTTTGTTGCATCAACACCACTATTAGCATCAACTCTATTTTCAATATCAATACCATAAGGTCTAGTAGGTTCACCCATATAGAAGATCTTTTGGTTACTATCAATACCTTCATCTCCTCTTCTTAAGTTAGATTGCATCATAACTAAATTCCAATCATCATAACGTTTAAATTGAGCTTCAGTACCATGATCACTATCTAAATCCCAAGATGATAAAGTAGAAACATCTTTCTTATCATATTCACTTTGTAAAATACCATCATATAAAGTCTTTGCAACTTCAACTTTAACTTTAGTTTCAACATCTTTTTGGAGTGGTAACCTAAAAGTAGACACTTATTTCGATTAATATAGACACTTTCTTCTCACTAGAATGACAAAACTA